>CAKSSZ010000006.1 GCA_934489915.1 uncultured Clostridia bacterium
GTGTGGGAATACACCTCTCGTCCCGGTGCGCAATATGTTCATGAAAATCAGGCGAATCTTGTTTCTCCTACCTGGTTTAAGCTGATTGACGAACAGGAAACAGAGCTGACCGAGGGGGACAGCCTGATTACGGACACTGTTTACCTTTCGGATTATTACAGTGCGCCCTTTCAAAAGGAGGCAAAAAAACGGGGACAGGAAATTTGGGCGCTTTGCTCCAACGGTTTTACACCGGAGCGAACCAGGCAGGTGCTTTCCGATGACGTGCTGCGGCAAACCTTGGAGGAAGCTATTTTTTCAAAAGCAATCGCCTACGGTCTGGAGGGCATTAATCTGGATTTTGAAAATATGTACCGGGAGGATCGGGATCTGTTCACCCGGTTTGTGCAGGAATGCAATTTTTATTCCCGGGAATGGGGGATTTTTTTATCTGCGGACATTACCAAAATAGAGCCGTCCAGCAATTTTTATTCCATGTGCTATGATCGGCAGGCTTTGAGCCGTTATACAGATTATTTAATGCTGATGGCGTATGATCAGCACCCAGCAGGCAGCAAAACCGCCGGGCCGATTGCAGCGCTTAATTGGACGGAAGAAGGGTTGGATGGCGTATTGCAGGAGGTGCCCGCCGAAAAACTCGTGCTGGGGATTCCGTTTTATACCCGTATTTGGAAAACAAAGGACAGCATGGTGCAGGAAGCCCCCGCAGCCTCTATGCAGGAGGTGGAAGAACTGATTCGGGAAAAAAAGCTGACCAAGGTTTGGAATGAGGAAGAGCAGCTCAATTATGTGGAGTTTGCAGAGGATGATTTGCTTTGCCGGATCTGGATAGAGGATGAGCAATCCATATCCGCCCGGCTGACTCTGGCAGAGGAGCGGGGATTAGCGGGAGTTGCCGGCTGGAGCGGCGGATATGAGACGCCGGACTTGTGGGAGTTGCTTCACAGCAGGTTAAAATAGACCCATGAGCTGGGCAAATTACCCCCCTTTACAAATGGAAAAAAGTGCGGTATAATGAAAACAACAAAATTAGTTTCGGAGGAATTGTGCATGAGTCAGGCATATGAAATTGCAAAAGAAAAATATGCGGCGTTGGGCGTGGATACGGAGCAGGTGCTTGCGCGGCTGCAGGCGGTTCCGGTTTCGCTGCACTGCTGGCAGGGGGACGATGTGGGCGGCTTTGAACGGGTCGGCGAACTGACCGGCGGTATTCAGGTCACCGGCAATTATCCCGGAAAGGCAACTACGCCGGAACAGCTTAGACAGGATTTGGAAAAGGCACTGAGCTTGCTGCCGGGTGTACACAAGGTGAATTTGCACGCCAGCTACAGTGAGCAATCCGGGGAGCGGGTAGATCGGGACAAATTGGAACCGAAGCATTTTCAAAACTGGGTAGATTGGGCAAAGGAACAGAAAATAGGGTTGGATTTTAACCCGACTTATTTTTCCCACCCGAAAAGTGATGACGGCTTTACCTTAAGCCACCAGGACGAATCTATTCGGAAATTCTGGGTGGATCACGGGAAGGCCTGCCGGAAGATCGGCGAATATTTCGGAAAAGAGCTGGGGATCCGCTGTGTAACAAATTTCTGGATTCCGGACGGCTACAAGGATATTCCGGCAGACCGTTTGGCGCCTCGGGAACGGCTGAAACGTTCCCTGGATGAAATTTTTTCCCTGCAGATCGACCCGGCATACGAGGTGGACGCAGTAGAAAGCAAGGTGTTCGGCATCGGTACGGAAAGCTATGTGGTAGGCTCCCATGAGTTCTATTTGGGCTACGCTGTGAAAAATCACAAGCTGCTGACGCTGGACGCAGGTCATTTTCATCCCACAGAGGGCATTGCCGATAAAATCAGCTCTGTACTGGAATTTACCGATCGGCTGCTGCTCCATGTGAGCCGTCCGGTACGGTGGGACAGCGATCATGTTGTCATTTTTAACGATGATTTGCAATCCATTGCGTTGGAACTGGTGCGGAACAATTTGATTGACCGGACGGAAATTGCGCTGGACTTCTTTGACGGCAGCATTAACCGGATTGCCGCATGGGTGATTGGTGCACGCAATACCAGAAAAGCATTGATGTATGCTATGCTGGAGCCGTATGTGACCTTGCAGCAGGCAGAGGCGGACGGGGATTTCACAACCCGTCTGGCACTGATGGAGGAATTAAAGTTTATGCCCTATGAAGCGGTTTGGGAGGAATTTTGCGAACGGAATCAAATGCCCGGCGGCTTAGGCTGGCTGACAGAAGTGAAGCATTACGAAAAAACCGTATTGGCGCAGAGAGGATAACAAAAAAGAGACTTGGTAAAAGCCTTTGGACGCTGCAGCAAAAAGAGAGAATTTTTGCTGCAGCGTTTTTTTGAAAAATCGCAGCAGAAAGAAGGAGTTTTCCCTGCCGGACAAGAATTGATAAAAGAAAGAACAGGAGGGCGGCAGGTTTGAAAGAGATCATCAAAAATTGCGGAAAAACCCTGGGGCTGCTGTCGGCGGCGGTGCTGGCGGGGTTGGTGCTTTATCAAAACAGTCATGGCAGGATGGAGCTATCCATGGTGTTTTTTTTGGCGGTTATTTTGGTGGCACAGGTGACGCCGGGATACCAATACGGCGTGGCGGCCTCCCTGGCCAGCGTGTTTTGTTTGAATTTTTTCTTTACCGAGCCGCTGTTTCGGCTGAATTTTGTGGCAAAGGGGTACCCCCTTATGTTTGCCACTATGCTGGTAGCCTCTGTCATTATCAGCACGCTGACCTCAAAAATTAAGAGGCAGGCGGAGCTTGCGGGGAACCGGGAGAAAAATACAAAAGAACTGTATCAGGAAAATCTGCGGCTGGAGCGGGAACGGGATAAAATTAAGATGGAAGCGGAGCAGGAGGCGGCGCGGGGAATGCTGCTGCGGGCGGTTTCCCACGATTTGCGGACACCCCTGACGGCAATTTCCGGCGCCAGCTCAGCGTTGCTGGAAAATTGGAGCAGCTTGGAGGAGCGGCAGCAGAAAAAGCTGATCAGTGACATTCAAACCGACGCTCAATGGTTGATTCGCATGGTGGAAAATTTGCTGTCAGTAACCCGTCTGCAGGACGGAGCAGCAAAGCTGAACAAAAAGCCGGAGGTGGTGGAGGAGCTGGCAGCGGACGCGGTGCAGAAAATCAAGCAGCGATTCGGTTCCGTAGCAGTGACCCTGTCGCTGCCGGAGCAATTTTTTATGGTGCCGATGGATTGTATGCTGATTGAACAGGTGCTGATTAATTTAATGGAAAATGTGGTGCGCCATTCCGGAAGGCCGGATCGGATCGGCCTTAAAATTTATGTACGGGGACAGGAAACTGTATTTGAAATTGAGGACTGGGGACGTGGTATTCCCGCAGAGATGGAAGAGCTGGAATCCATGGAGCTGGAAGGAGACGGAACCCGGAACCCGGGACTGGGGCTGCGGGTATGTTCGACGATTGTAAAAGCCCATGGGGGGCAAATGACCGCATGGAACAAGGCGTCCGGCGGAGCAGTATTTCAATTTACCTTACCCATGCAGGAGGAAGGGAGGAAGTTGCAAAATGAAGCAGACCATCTTGGTGGTTGAGGATGAGGAAAGTATCAGTAACTTTATTAGCACGGTGTTAACTGCCAACGGCTACCGGCCGGTGATTGCGGCAAGTGGCAAGGAGGCGCTTTCACTGATTGCCTCCCACTGTCCGGATGTGGTGCTGCTGGATTTGGGATTGCCGGATATGGACGGAGAGGAGATTATCCGATCGCTGCGCTCCTGGTCTGCGGTACCGGTTATTGTGGTATCTGCCCGGGGACAGGAGCGTGACAAGGTGGCGGCGTTGGATCTGGGGGCGGACGATTATATTACCAAGCCCTTCGGCACTTCTGAATTGCTGGCCAGGATCCGCACCTCCCTGCGCCATGCGGCACAGCGGACAGACCAACCGGCGCTGCCCGGGAATTGCTTTCACAGCGGGGATTTTTTTATTGATTTTGAAAAAAGACGGGTTACCGTGGGCGGTCAGGAGATTCATTTAACGCAAATTGAATATAAGCTGGTCAGCCTGCTCAGTAAGTATCCCGGCCGGGTGCTTACGTATGATTTTTTAATTAAAAATATCTGGGGTCCTCATGCGCCCAACGATAATCAGAT
Source organism: uncultured Clostridia bacterium (assembly GCA_934489915.1). Lineage (GTDB taxonomy): Bacteria > Bacillota > Clostridia > HGM11514 > HGM11514 > SIG438. The sequence continues at coordinate 4,146 of CAKSSZ010000006.1, forward strand.
TTTACGGGTAAATATGGCAAATATTCGCCGTAAAATTGAGCAGGATCCCGGACAGCCGAAATATATTATTACCGAGCTGGGCGTGGGATATCGCATGGCGGAAGAAATTTAAAAATTTCCAGTTTAAAATACGCTTTCTTTCAAAAAATAAGAAAAAGTAAAAATATTTGATTTGCTTTGTAATTTGCGGGATTAGGGGAAGCAAATCTACAGCATAGAACAGACGGTTTTCGGACAATTTAACCATGTACCCTTTGGGAAGGATAAAAGGGAGGTGGTTTGGGTTGTACCGCAAAACCAAATTTGTGATTGCGGGATGGCTGATTGCAGGGTTGCTTTATCTGCTGTCGCTGCCGACCGTACCGGCAGAAGTGGCGGCAACCGGACCGAGAATGTTGGTTCCCTGCGGGAATGCGATTGGCGTTAAAATTGAAACGGACGGGGTTTTGGTCATTGGCATTTCGGAATTTGAAACGGAAGGAGAAGGGATGGAAAACCCTTCTGCCGACGCAAAAATTCGGCAGGGAGATATGATTTCCTCGGTCAACGGAAAAACAGTGCGGAATATGGAGGATCTGCGCCGGGCGGTGCAGCAGTCCGGCGGAGCGCCTATGGAAGTGGAATTGGTTCGGGGTTCCAAAAAAATGACGGTGCAGGTAACGCCCCAAAAAAGTAATGTAGACGGCAGCTTTTATATCGGTGCCTGGGTGCGGGACAGCACGGCAGGCATTGGAACCATGACCTATTACGATCCTGCTACGGGCGATTTCGGCGCATTGGGACATGCAGTATGCGATATGGATACCAACGATGTGCTGCGGGTGTATCAGGGAGAGGTTCTGACCGCTTCCATTACGGCGGTAAAACAGGGAGAGTCCGGCTCGCCCGGAGAGCTGCGGGGTGTTTTCGGGGAGTCGGCAGGATGGATCACGAAAAATAACAAAAACGGAATTTTCGGAACGGTGGTGCGCCGGGGGCTTTTGCCCAAGCACAATGCGGTGCCGGTGGCAGACCGGGAGGAAATTCGGGAGGGAAAGGCAGAAATTCTTTGTAATGTGACCGGAGATTCGATCGGGTCGTATGAAATTGAAATTCAAAAAATTTCTCCCTTTCCCAAACAGCTGACCCGGGACATGGTCATCAGGATTACGGATGAAGGCCTAATCCGGCAAACAGGCGGCATTGTGCAGGGCATGAGCGGCAGCCCGATTTTACAGGACGGAAAGCTGGTGGGTGCGGTGACGCATGTGCTCATCAATGATCCTCTGCGGGGCTACGGCATTTTTATTGACCGTATGGTAGAGTAGGCAAGGGGATTAGTTGTCAACCATTTTTTAAAAAACGGTTGACAACTAATCTTTTTTTTATTATAATAGAGGAAAAAGGAGGAGATTAGTATGAAAAGTAAAATAATAATAATGTGTGGTCTGTTTGCCGCATTGACGGCAGTGTTATCTCAGCTGGCAATTCCCATTGGGCCTGTGCCGATCAATCTGGCACTGCTTTCCGTGCTGCTGTCTGCCGGCTTGCTGGGTGCAAAATACGGCGCCTTGAGCCAGGTGGTGTATTTATTGATGGGTGCGATCGGCTTACCCGTCTTCAGCGGAATGAAAGGCGGGCTGGGTGTGCTGGCAGGGCCTACGGGTGGATATTTGGTAGGATATGTGCTGTGTGCGCTGACGGCCGGCTTTTTGATGAAAAAACACGGTTCTTTGATCACCGGTCTTGCTATGGCGGCAGGGATTGGTGTGTGTTACATATTCGGAACCCTTTGGTTTTTTTTGTTGACAGGGTGCACGGTGTGGAGTGCGCTGACCACTTGTGTGCTGCCCTTTTTGCCGGGAGACGTTGTGAAAATTTTGTTGGCGGTTTGGATGGTTCGACTGAGGAGGAAGTTTTCTGTTTAATTTGCATTTGGAAAAGAATTGGCGGCAGTGGCTTTTTTGGCTTTGCTGCGGCGGGCTGACCTTTTTTCCCGCCTGTGTTTTGGGCGGGAGCTATGCGCCGGTTTTAGACGATTATATTATGTACCGGGGATATCATTTGTATGATATCTCTTATTTGCTTGGAACGGTTCGGGTGTGGACAACCCGCCCGGTGGCAAATTTTCTGGATGTGTTTTTGTGGTCTCATTTTCATTCTCATTTATTCCTTTTGCTGTTGATTATGACGCTGCTGCGGCTGGCGGGCGTTTGGCTGGTGAGCCGGTTCTTTGAGAATCAAGGCTGGGAGGGAGCGGTCATGCCGCTGTGCCTTTTGCTGCTTTGGTGTCCCTTGGGGGTGGAGGCGACAGCCTGGCTGGCTGCATCCACTCGAATCAGTGTGGGGCTTTTCCTCATGGGCTGTGCTCTTGCGGGGATTACACGCCGTCATTACGTGTGCGGCGGGTTGTTTTTGCTGTTATCCTACGGCTGTTATGAGCAGGTTGCATTGGTGGGCTGCTGTCTGGCGACCTGGGCGCTTTGGCAGGACAGGCGGCGTCTTTTCTGGCTGCCCGGTGCATTGGGGGGCGTGCTGGGGGTGTTTTATCTGGTTTGCAGCCGTTGGAATACGACTCCGCGGGACGCCATTTCCACCACGCCTGCGGGGACGGTTGTAAAGGCAATCGGACATAGCTGGCAGGCTGGCTTGGGAAAGCTGGTTCCGAACAGTATTGTCCGAGGGGGCGCAGTGCTGGCAGAGTGGCCGTGGCTGTGGATCCTGCTCCTTGGATTTGCCGCTGCCATGGCTCTTTTATGGCAGCCGAAAAAAAGCCGTCGGCATAGCCGGTGGATGGGAGCGGGGATTTTTTGCATTTGCTTTCTGCCCTTCTTTTTATTGCAGGATAACGGGATGTCTTTTCGGGTGTTATATTTGCCTATGCTTGGCCTTGCACTTCTGGTACGGGGCGGAACGGGGGCTTGGCGGCGGGTAGTTGCAGGGGCGCTGGCGATTGGGTTTTGCGTTGGGTGCGCCGGCGAATACCGGGACTATCAGCAGGCGGGGCAGGAGGATGAAAGGCGCCTGATTCAACTGGCAGAGCAGCTGGAGGACAGTGAGCTTTCTGTGTCCGGACCGGTCTTTTATCCTTCCTCCGTGAATTACGGGCAGCATATTTTAAGCGTGACCCACAGTGATTGGTCTCTCACGGCGGGGCTGCGGGCGACTACCGGGAACACAGAGCTGCAAATAAAAAAATAGTTGCATTTTGCGGGCAGGTATGGTACACTAAGGCAGAGGGGGCAGATAGGATGAAGCTTTCAATTTTAATTCCCTGCTATAATGAAGAGGGGAATTTAGTTGCATTGTCAGAACGGATCCGGCAGGTGTTCGGGTCGGGGGATTATGAATGTGTGTTTGTAAACGACGGCAGCCGGGACGGGACGTTAGAGGAGCTTCGTCAGGTGGCGGGAAGGCAGAACACTCCCTGTAAAATATTGAACTTTACCCGGAATTTCGGGAAGGAGGCGGCAATGTATGCCGGACTTTCCCGCTGTGAGGGAGAATATATCGGGTTGATTGATGCGGATTTGCAGCATGAGCCGGAAATGCTGCGCAAAATGCTGACTCTTTTGGAGCGGGACGATACGCTGGACATGGTGGCAGCCGTACAGACCATCCGGCGGGAAAATTATGTGATGAAACGGTGCAAAAAGATTTTTTACCGTTTGTTCCGTTCGCTGGTCGATCTGGATTTTCGGCCGGATGCCGGCGATTTTCGGGTGTTTCGCCGATCGGTGCGGGATGCAGTTTTATCCATGCCGGAGGTGCAGCGGTTTTCTAAGGGATTGTTTTGCTGGGGAGGGTTCCGGGTGGCTTATCTTCCTTATGAAGCGTCTGCCCGCAGGGCAGGAGTCAGCAAATGGTCCTTCGGGCGGTTATTCGGCTATGCGGTAAGCGGGATTGTATCCTTCTCCACCCGTCCGCTGCGGCTGCCTTATTTGCTGGGCGGCATTGCGCTGGCAGGAGCTGTGGTCAGCGGTGTGACTCGCCATGGGTTGGCTGCGTTGGTGCTGGCGGTGGGAGGACTGCAATTTTTGTGCCTGGGAATTTTGGGCGAGTATCTGGCAGGTGTTTTTATGCAAGCAAAAAACCGCCCCTTGTATTGGCTGCGATCTGAGGAGCGGTATCCTGTTAAAAAAGGATGAGAAATAATTCCGCTGCAAAAAGCGGGTTTACTTTTCCTCCAGCTGCTCTGCTAAGGCAGGGTCGGGAGTTACATAGGCTGTGTTGAAATGATCATAAATCACCATTCCCGGTTTTGCACCGGGGATTTTTTTCACATTTTTACATTCGGTATAATCCACCGGGATTTTGACGCCGTTTTTCGCTTTGGAATGAAGCGCGCAGAGCATGGCGGCTTCTTCAACCGTCCGATCCGGAATCTCCTGTGCGTTCCCCCGTACAATCAGCGTGTGTGAGCCGGGGATGTTTTTTGTATGCAGCCACAGATCCCGACTGCGGGACAGCTGAAAGGTGATGGCGTCATTTTGGAGATTGTTTTTCCCGACATAGATGAGAAAGCCGTCCGAAGAACGGAAGGTGCGGGGCTTCACCCGTTTTTGCTTTTGCCGCTTTCCTTTCGAGCCTTTGGCCAGGTAGCCTTGGGAATGCAGCTCGTCCCGCAGCTCGGAAAGCTCCGACGGCGTTTTGGCATTTTCTAAAAATTGCTGTACCGATTCCAGGTATTCCAGCTCTGCCAGCGAGGCAGTGAGCTGCTCCTGTGCCATTTTCTCCGCTGTTTTTTGCTTGGTGTACCGGGTATAGCAGCGTTGGGCATTTTGTGCCGTTGTCTTTTGGGGATCCAGGCGGATGGTGATTTCCGCATTGTCCGGAGCATAAAAATTGGAGACGGTCAAAGAGGAATCCCCCGGCCGGATCTGATATGCGTTTGCCATAATTAAGTCGCCCAGCTGCTTTTGCAGCTCCTTATCGGAGGCATCCTTGATGGTCTGGCGGTAGATATTGCACTTTTTCGAGCACCGTTCAATAAAGTTGGAAATCATTTTTTCCATCGCAGCCGCACGCTGGTGCTGCCGCTGATCCACATCCCGGGCGGCATAGTACCGTTCTAAGGTATCGCTGAAGGTAGCCGGGTGAAGCAAGGTGTAGGCGCCCTGATATTGCGTGGGGGGGAAGGCGGCAAACTCAATGCTCTTGTCCCCGTCCATCACCAGGGTGGGCTGAAAACGATTTTCCCGGATCTGCGCAAAAAAATCAGCAATTTGTGCAGGGGCATTCTGGGGCAGTGCGCCGGTTGTAACGTCGCAATTGCCGCTGATACGAAAGGCAATTTCCCGGCACGCCAGCGGGGAAAGGCCGGTATAGGTCTGGAGCAGCAGCTTTTGCAGCGGCCGATCCTCCTGCGCAAGCAGGCAGGAAAGCTCTTCCACGGTAGCGGTCAGGGGATTTTTTTTGTGCTGGGAAGGCGCTCCCTGATACATCAGCCCCGGCAGCACCTGGCGGACGCTGCTGATGCGGGCGTCAATGTGCTTTACGCTGTCAATAATTCTGCCGTCCTGCTCTGTAAAGATCAAATTGCTGTGCCGCCCCATTAATTCCGCAATTAAATATTTGGTGGTCGGATCCCCAAGCTCCGTGGTGCAGGCAAACTCTAAAATCAGCACCCGTTCAAAGTCCTGCTGGGTAATTCTCACCAGGCGGGAAGGGATCAGGTGCTTGCGCAGCAGCATACAAAAGAAGGGCGCCTGCATGGGGTTTTCTTTTTTTTGTTGGGTCAGGTGTACCCGTGCGTGATTGGCGCTGGCGCTGAGCACCAGGCGTACATTGCCCCCGTCTGTACGGAGTACCAGAACAATTTCGTCCTGTTCCGGCTGGTATATCTTGTCCATCCTGGCATTTTGCAGGAGTTGATTACATTCAAAAGCGGTACATTTGACCGCAATTCCGTCCATTGCCATAATTTTTACCTCCATTCTATTTTTATTATACATTATTTTCACGAAAAAAGCAAATTTTATTGACAACGGGAAAGCATTTGCGTTACAATAATAATATACCTTAATTTGGTCTGATAATGAAAAGCAGGTTTAAAAAGAAGGACGGTGTCACGGAAATGATCAAAAGCATGACCGGCTTTGGCCGCTGCGAATGGGAGCAGGACGGATTTTCTGTTCGGGCAGAGCTGAAAAGTGTGAATCATCGGTATTTGGATTTATCGGTGCGGCTGCCCCGGATGTATTCCTATCTGGAAACACGGGTGCGGGATTTGATGAAGACCTGCCTGCATCGGGGCAAGGCCGATTTGTTTCTCAGCATTGAGCGGACGGACGGAGCGGTTAAAACGGTTTCCTTTAATGCGGCTTACGGGGAAAGCTACTACGCTGCATTGCAGGAGATGAAGGAACGGTTTTCTCTGCCGGGGGAGATTACGGTGGAGCTGATGGCGGCAAACCCGGAGCTGTTTTCTTCCCAGGAGCAGGAGGAAGAGGAAGAACGGGTGTGGGATGTGCTCAAGCCCTGTCTGGAGCAATTGATGGAGCGTTTTTCTCAGATGCGGCAGGCAGAGGGTGAGCGGCTGCAGGCAGACCTGACAGCTAAAATGGAAGGGGTCGCCCGGCTGGTGGAACGGATCAAGCAGCTGGAGCCGGAAGCCACCCGACTGTATGAGCAGCGTTTGCAGCAAAAAATTACAGAGGCGCTGGAGGGTGCGGAGCCGGATCCTCAAAGGCTTTTGACCGAAGTGGCCGTTTTTTCGGATAAAGCGGCGATTGATGAAGAGCTGGTGCGGCTGGGCAGTCATATGCAAAGCTTTTCCAAAACCTTAAGCGCCGGCGGCGTTGTAGGAAAGAAGCTGGATTTTATTATGCAGGAAATGAATCGGGAAATCAATACCATCGGCTCCAAGGCAAATCATTTAGAGATTTCTGCGATTGTGATTGATGTAAAAAGTGAGTTTGAAAAAATCCGTGAGCAAATTCAGAATTTGGAGTAGCAGGCAAAGGAGTGAATCGGATTGAAGCTAATCAACATTGGGTTTGGGAACATGGTCTCAGCCAACCGGCTGGTTGCCATTGTCAGCCCGGAGTCCGCTCCCATTAAGCGTATGGTGCAGGAGGCCAGAGACCGGGGCGTGCTGATTGACGCAACCTACGGGCGGCGCACCAGAGCGGTCATTGTGATGGACAGCGACCATGTGATTTTATCGGCGGTGCAGCCGGAAACGGTTGCCAACCGACTGACCTCACGGGAGGAACTGATCGAAGAGGAGTTGGATGAGGATGAGTAAACGGGGATTACTGCTGGTAGTATCCGGTCCTTCGGGCGCAGGGAAGGGAACCATTTGCCAGCGTTATTGCCAAAAGCACCCCGAGGTGGCGCTGTCCGTCTCCGCTACTACCCGTTCCCCCCGCCCGGGAGAAGAGAACGGAGTGCATTATTTCTTTTATTCTCAGGAAGAATTTCAGGAGATGATTGCAAACCGTCAGCTGCTGGAATGGGCGCAGTATTGTGGGCATTACTACGGAACCCCCCGTGGGCCTGTGGAGCAGGCGTTATCCCAGGGGCGGGATGTGATTTTGGAAATTGAGGTGCAGGGCGCTCTGAACGTACAGCAGCAATTTGAAGGCGGCGTTTATTTATTTGTGCTGCCGCCCAATCCTGAGGTGCTTGTCAGCCGGCTGCGGGGCAGGCAGACGGAGTCCGAGGAAGTGATTCATCAGCGGCTTGCCCGCGCTATGGCGGAGCTGGTTGAAATGGGCCGCTATGATTATATTTTAGAAAACGATGATTTGGAACAGGCAGTATGCGACCTGGAAAGCATCGTTTCGGCAGAACGCTGCAGCAGTCGGCGTAAAATGCAGGAGCTGCGGCAAATCTGGAAGCTGGAAGAGGAATAACAATTGATTTCTTCGGCGGGGCGGCGGCTCATGCCACCGAAGGAGAACAAAGGAATGAGCCGGAAAGGATGACAGTGATTATTATGATGATGTATCCCCCTATTGCAGAATTGATGAAACGAACCGACAGCCGGTATTCTCTGGTGATTGCCGTTGCCAAGCGGGCACGGGAGCTGGCACAGGGCGCAGAGCCGCTGGTCAAGTGCGCCAGCGATAAAGAGGTAACCGAAGCGGTTTATGAATTATATTATGATAAAATGAAGGTGATTTCTCCCGACCAGGACGACCCGGAGCAGGAAGCGGAGCCGGAGGATACAGAAGCGGAAGAAGCAACAGAGGAGAACTAACCGAAAAGGAGAGGATGTACGGGTGGAGGCGGCTCAGATTGCCTTAAATACCAGAGCCTATGCAATAGACCGGTTTTTTACTTATCTGATTCCGGAAGGATTGAGCGTTGCTCCCGGTATGCGGGTCACCGTTCCTTTTGGCAGCGGGAACCGGGTGATGGAGGGCTTTGTGGTTTCCTGCGAGGAGGTTGCCTCTCCGGAGGGCTTAAAGCAGATTATATCTGCGGTGGATACGGAGCCTTTGTGCCGTCAGGAAGAAATTTCACTGGCTTTTTGGATTCGCCACCGTTATTTTTGCAGCTATTTTGAAGCCCTTCGTTTGATGCTGCCGCCCGGCTCCGGATTGAAATATAAAGAAACGGTTATCCTAAAGGTGCAGGATCGCAAGCAGCTGGAGAAAGCGTCCTCACGGAGTACGGCGCAATGGGCAATTGTACAGTTTTTGTTGGAGAACGAGGGCGCGTCCACCATGACGGAGCTCAGCCATGAGTTAGGGATCAACCCTCGCCCCGGCGTGCAGGCGCTGATCAAAAAGGATTTGGTGAGCCTGCGGCGAAAACGGGTTTTGCCGGTGCGGGAAAAGCAGGATGTTTATGCTTATCTGGAGGCGGATTCTGAAGTGGTTTCCGCTTATATCAGCGAGTTTGGAAAGCGTGCGCCGGCAGGGGTGCGGCTGCTGGATTTGTTGGAGGCAGAAGGCGAGCTGTCTGTTTCCGAATTATTAGACGGCGCCGACTCCGGCCGGAATTCGCTGCAGCGGTTGGTGGAAAAAGGGCTGGTAGGATTGGACGCACGGACGGTGGATCGCAGCCGGCCGGAGGAGGAAACAGAGCTTTTACCGCCCCCTGAGCTGACCGAGGAGCAGAAAAAGGTGTTAGAGCAAATCGGCTCTGCGGGAGAATATCTGCTGTGTGGGGTAACCGGCAGCGGGAAAACAGAGGTTTATTTAGAACTGATCCGGAGGGTGCTGGAGGAAGGAAAGCAAGCTATTATACTGGTGCCGGAAATTTCTCTGACCCCTCAGACCATTCGCCGTTTTCGGGAACGGTTTGGGGATCTGGTAGCGGTGCTGCACAGCGGTCTTTCCTTGGGAGAGCGGTTTGATTCCTGGGAGAAAATCCGCCGGGGAGAAGCAAGAGTGGTGGTAGGCGCCCGGTCTGCTGTTTTTGCGCCGGTTGCATCTTTGGGAGCGATTATTATTGACGAGCAGAACGAGGATACTTATGTATCCGAGCAAGCGCCCCGGTATGACGCCCGTGAGGTGGCCGCACGTCGTGCCGCACAGGCGGGAGCGGTGCTGCTGCAGGCTTCCGCTACGCCCCGGGTGCAGGATGTGTACCGGCTGCGTGGACGGGTGCTTTATATGGGCTCCCGCTATAACCAACGGCAGCTGCCTAAGGTGTTGATCGAGGATATGCGCCGGGAGCTGCAAGAAGGAAATACCAGTATTTTTTCCGCAGAGCTTTCCCGGGAGCTGCGGCAGAACCTGGAGCGGGGAGAGCAAACCATTTTGTTTGTGAACCGCCGGGGACATTCTACTTTTGTATCCTGCCGCAGCTGCGGGTATACTTTTGAATGCCCCAACTGCTCTATTGCGTTAAAATATCACTCTTATTCTCAAAGGCTGATCTGTCACTACTGCGGATATATGCAGCCGGTGACCCATCAGTGTCCGTCTTGCGGCAGCAGTTATGTGAAACTGTTCGGACTGGGAACCCAGCGGGCGGAGGAGGAGCTGCACCGATGCTTTCCCACGGCTCGGGTGCTCCGTATGGATCAGGATACAACAGCGAAAAAATCTGCCCACCAGCGAATGTTACAGAGCTTTGCCCGGGGTGAGGCGGATATTTTGTTGGGTACTCAAATGGTAACAAAGGGCTTGGATTTCCCCAATGTTACTTTAGTCGGAGTATTGGCGGCGGATTTAATGCTGTATGCGGAACGGTATGACGCATTTGAAGAAGCGTTCAGTAAGCTGGCGCAGGTGTTTGGCCGTGCCGGGCGGGGTGAAAAGCAGGGTCGGGCGATTGTGCAGACCTATCAGCCGGAGCATAGCTGCCTGCAGCTGGCAGCCGGGCAGGATTACCCTAATTTTTACAGAAGTGAGATCCGCATGCGCCGTCAGTTGGGCTACCCTCCCTTTTTGTCCCTGATTACTCTGGTGGTTACGGGGCTATCTTTGGAGGAAGTGAAGCGGCAGGCGGTGCGGTTATACCGGGATTTGACCGAGGGCGGGATGCCGCCGGGAGTAGAGCAGGTGTTAAACCCCGTTCCCTGCAGCGTGGCAAAAGTAAACCGTTATTACCGCTGGCAGGTGGTTATGAAGTGCAGCATTGACGTGACAGATCTTTTGTGGAGGATCTATGACAGCCATCAAAGAAGGCAACAGAAAACAAATACGTATTTATCCATATATCGGTAGACAATGCAGGTGCGGGTAAGCAGAGGGAGGAAGGTAACGTGGCAATTAGAATGATTCGTAAGGTACCGGATGAGGTGTTAACCAAAAAATGCCGGGAGGTAACGGAATTTAATCAGCGGCTTTGGACGCTGCTGGACGATATGTATGAAACCATGAAGGACGGAAACGGCGTGGGGCTGGCTGCTCCTCAGGTGGGGATTTTGCGCCGGGTAGTGGTTGTGGACATCGGAGAAGGGCGCATAGAACTGGTGAATCCGAGAATTATTGCCCGCTCTAAGGAAACGGAAATAACAGAAGAAGGCTGCTTAAGCCTCCCCGGTGCGGTAGGACGGGTTGAGCGCCCCAAGGCGGTCACCGTTGCGGCGCAGGATCGGAACGGGAACCCGGTGCAGTTTGTGGGGAAGGATTTGCTGGCACGTGCCTTCTGCCATGAATTGGATCATTTGGAGGGCATGATGTTTACAGAAAAGGTGCAGGGAGAAATTCATTATTAAGGAGGAACAGCCTTTGAAGGTTTTATTTATGGGTACGCCGGATTTTTCTCTGGCTTGCCTGGATTGGCTCTGGCAAAATACGCAGCTGTGCGGTGTAGTAACCCAGCCGGATAAGCCGAAGGGCAGGGGGCATAAGCTGCTGCCGCCCCCGGTGAAGCAGTATGCAGCAGAGCGGGAAATACCCGTTTTTCAGCCCCAGACCTTAAAGGGGGAGGAGTTTTATCAATTGTTGTCCTCCTTGCAGCCGGAATTGATTGTGGTGGTAGCTTACGGAAAGCTATTGCCGGAACAGGTGCTTTCCTACCCGAAATACGGCTGTATCAATGTGCATGCTTCCTTGCTGCCCCGTTGGCGGGGAGCGGCGCCAATCCAGCGGGCGGTAATGGCGGGGGATACGGTCACCGGCGTTACTACCATGCAAATGGAAAAGGGATTGGATACCGGCCCGATGCTGCTGCGGCGAGAGCTTGCCATTACCCCGGAGGATACCGGCGGTACGGTGCATGACCGATTAAGCCGCTTGGGCGCTGAGGCGCTGGCAGAAACGGTGCGCCGGCTCGGCTCCATTCAGCCTCAGCTCCAGCCTGAGGAAGGAGCAACCTATGCTTCTATGATTACAAAGGATACCTGCAAGATCTGTTGGGATCAAACGGCGCAGGAACTGTGCAACCAGGTGCGTGGACTGGCGCCTGCTCCCCTGGCCTTTACCCGGTATCAGGGAAAAACAGTGAAAATCGGTCGGATCACTCCGGGGGCGTTCCAATTGGCGCCGGGAGAAATCGGAGCTTATCAGCGGGAATGCGGATTACCGGTCGGCTGCAAGAATGGCTCGGTCTGGGTGGAGGAATTAAAGCCGGAAGGGAAAAAAATGATGAGTATTCACGACTTTGTACGGGGAAACTCTTTTGCGGAAGGGTCTTTTTTTGAAACAGAGTAACGCCGCTTTCTGCGGCAGAAGGGAGCCATAGTATGTGGTGGATTGACAGCGGTTATATTTTGTTTGTAATACCGGCATTGCTGCTGACGGTGTGGGCACAGATCAATGTGAACAGCACTTACCGCAAGTATGCCCAGGTGTACAGTCGCCGGGGGCTGACGGCTGCGGAAGCGGCACGGGCCATTTTGAACCGGAACGGATTATCAAATGTTGCAGTCGGTCATGTAAGCGGGAGGCTGACGGATCATTACGATCCCAGAACCAATGAAATTCATTTGTCGGACAGCACCTATTCCAGTACGTCGGTTGCCGCCATTGGGGTGGCGGCGCACGAAGCGGGCCATGCCATTCAGCATGCGGTTGGGTATGCACCGATTCGTGTGCGGAATTTTTTGGTGCCGTCTGTGCAGTTTGCTTCTCAGGCAGCCATTCCTTTATTCATTATCGGAATGATTTTTAACAGCGGTTTTCTGATGGACGCAGGCATTTGGTTTTTTGTGGCGGCGGTGGCATTTCAGCTGATTACCCTTCCGGTGGAATTTAACGCCTCCGGCAGAGCCATTGCCATTTTGGATCAGGGTGGTATTTTGGAGTCGGATGAAGTAGCGGGCGCAAAACGGGTGCTGCGTGCGGCAGCCATGACTTATGTGGCAGCTGCCGCCATGGCGCTGGCGCAGCTGCTCCGTCTGCTGATGGCGAGAGGAAGAAGAGATTGATGACGGCAAGAGAGCTGGCCTATCGGGCATTGGTGCAGGTAGAACGGAAAGGGAGCTTCTCCAATCTTGCCTTAAAGGAGGAGCTGAAGCATACGGCGTTTTCTCAGCGGGATCGGGCGCTGGCAACCGCCTTGTTTTACGGTGTGCTGCAAAACCGTCTGTCGCTGGATGTTCAGTTGAAGCGGTTTTGCGATCTGCAAAAAACGCCGGACGCAGTGCTTCGTTTATTGCGCTTGGGTGCGTTTCAAATCCTGTTTATGGATAAAATTCCTTCCTCCGCAGCAGTGAATGAAACAGTGTCCATGGCGAAAAAAATTGCACCTTACGGCGCCGGCTGCTGCAACAGCGTGCTGCGGAAAACGGCACAGGCGGGATTGTGGCTGCCGCCTCGGGAAAATTGGGAAGAGTATTGCAGCGTGCGTTATTCCTTTCCTTTATGGCTGGTGAGAAAGTGGAAAAAACAATTCGGCGCGGAGGAGCTGGAGCCGCTGCTTGAGGGGCTTTCCGTACGGCAGCCGGTAACGGTTCGGGTGAATTTAAACAAAGCAACGCCGGAGCAGGTCAAACAAGAGTTGCCCCAGCTGCAGGAAAGCCCGTTTTCGGATGCGTTTTATTTTCCCGGAGGGGAAAATTTAGAGGCGCTGCCGGCGTGGCAGCAGGGCAGAATCACCGCTATGCAGATGTCTTCCATGACTGCCTGCCGTGCGGCGAAGGTGGAGCCGGGCATGCATGTTTGCGATATGTGTGCCGCCCCCGGCGGAAAAACGGCTTATCTTGCCCAGATGGCAGGAGAGAAGGGACACGTTGACGCATGGGAGCTGCACGCCCACAGAGCAGAGCTGATCCGCCATAACCTAAAGCGGCTTGGAATTACCAATTGTCAGGTGGACTGCCGAGATTCTGCAAAGTTTCGGGAGCCAAACCGGGAAGCGTACGATTGTGTGCTGATTGACGCACCCTGTTCCGGATTGGGCGTGGTCAGCCAAAAGCCGGAGCTGAAATGGCAGGATCCGGATCGGATGAAAGAGCTGCTCCCGGTGCAGCAGGCGTTACTCCGGACGGGGGCGTCTTATGTAAAGCCCGGAGGATTCCTGTTGTATTCTACCTGTACCTTGAACCGGGCGGAAAATGAAACGCAGGTGGAACAGCTTATGCGGGAACGGACGGATCTGCAGCTGGATCCCTCCTTTGGAGAAGGCGCCGGAATGCGGACGCTGCTGCCCCATCGGGATAATACCACCGGGTTTTTCATTGCCCGGCTGAAGAAGAAAAAGTGAGGAGCCAATATGGGTAAGGTGAATTTGGGCGATATGATGCCGGCGGAGCTGGAGACATATTTTGTTTCCCTTGGTCAGCCAAAGTTTCGGGCGAAGCAGGTGTTTTCCTGGATTGCGAAGGGAGCTGCGGATTTTGAGCAGATGAGCAACCTGCCCAAGTCGCTGCAGCAGGAGCTTGCGGCAAAGGCTACCCCTCTGGGAGCAAAAATTTACGAAAAATTTCAGTCAGCACTTGACGAAACCGTAAAGTATCTGATACAATTAGAGGATGGAAATCTGATTGAAACGGTGCTGATGAAATATCATCACGGCTGGAGCGTTTGTATTTCTACCGAGGTGGGCTGTGCCATGGGCTGCGCCTTTTGTGCTTCTACCAAAGGGGGATTGGTGCGGCGGCTGTCCCCCGGGGAAATGCTGGCGCAGGTGGCGCTGGCGTCGGCAGACGCCGGGGTCAAGATTAGTAACATTGTACTGATGGGCATAGGGGAGCCGATGGACAATTATGATAATGTGATTCGTTTCATCCATTTGGTGAATCATCCGGACGGAATGCAGATCGGGCAGCGGCATATTTCTTTATCGACCTGCGGCTGGGTGGACGGGATTGACCGTCTGTCCCGGGAGGGTTTGGGGATCACGCTTTGCGTGTCTCTCCATGCGGCTTGGGACGAAACACGCTCGGCCATGATGCCCATTAACCGCAAATACCCGATTGAACCGTTGCTTGCCGCTTGCCGCAGATATACGGAAAAAACCGGCCGTCGGATGATTTTTGAATATGCGCTGATCAAGGGAGTCAATGATTCCCCCAAGGATGCAAAACGACTGTCCCGGCTGCTGCGGGGAATGCTTTGTCACGTGAATGTGATCCCGGTCAATCCCATCCGGGAAAGCAGCTTTGAACGCAGCGAGCGGGGAGAGGCATTTTGCCGTCAGCTTGCGCCGGTCACGGCAACGGTTCGCAGGGAGCTGGGCAGTGATATCAGTGCCTCCTGCGGGCAGCTGAGAAGGCGAAAGCTGGAGGAGAAAGGATGTGAAGGCTAATGCAGATATGTGCAAAAAGCGACCGGGGTATGGTGCGCGAGCTGAACGAAGACAGCTTTGCCCAATGGGAGCAGGAGCCATATACCGTAATGATTGTCGCAGACGGAATGGGCGGACATAATGCCGGCGAGGTGGCCTCTTCCATGGCAGTGCAGAAAATGCAGGAGTACATACAGGAGCATTTGGATCAGGAAGCGGCGCCCCAGGTGCTGGAGCAGGCAATGAGCTATGCAAATCAGGCAATATTCACTCGGGCAAAGGAGGACGCTGCCTATGCCGCTATGGGGACGACGGCGGTGATTTGCTGTGTTACCGGCGGAGAAGCGTATTTTGCCAATGTGGGAGACAGCCGGGCGTATTTATTAAGCGAGGATGGAATCGAGCAGGTAACGGAAGACCATTCTTTGGTGATGGAGCTGCTGCGCCAGGGAGAAATTTCTCCGGAGGAGGCAGTTCATCATCCGCAAAAAAATGTGATTACCCGTGCGTTAGGCACGGAGCGGACGGTACAGACGGATTTGTATCACTGCGAGCTGCGGCCGGAGGATATTTTACTGCTTTGCTCAGACGGGCTGACCGGCATGATGCAGGATGAGGAAATTGCCTCCGTCATGTGGACGGACGGATCGTTGGAGCAGCGGGTAGACCGGCTGGTTGCAACAGCAAACGAGCGGGGCGGCTATGATAACATTACGGTGATTGCCGCTGTCCGGAAGGAGGGGTAAGCGATGGTGGGAAAAATTTTAGGGAAACGATATCAAATTATTAAAAAAATCGGCGGCGGCGGCATGGCTGAAGTGTATAAAGCCCGGTGCACGCTGCTCAACCGTTATGTGGCAATTAAAGTGCTGCGGGATGAATTCCGCAATGACAAGGAGTTTATTGCTCGGTTTAATACCGAAGCCCAGGCAGCGGCAAGCCTGACCCATCCGAACATTGTTTCTGTGTTTGACGTGGGCTGTGAGGATGGCGTACATTATATTGTAATGGAATATGTTGAGGGAATTACCTTAAAAGAATACATCCGCCGCAACGGTGTTCTGCCTTGGCGACAGGCATTGGATTTTACCATGCAAATTTGCCAGGCCATTGAGTATGCTCATAAAAAGGGGATTATTCACAGGGATATTAAGCCTCAGAATATTATGGTGTGTGAAAACAACGTGCTGAAGGTGATGGATTTCGGCATTGCCAGAAACCTGAATAAAAACGGGCAGACTCAGGACGGGAAAAATGCCATCGGTACCGTGCATTATATTTCCCCGGAGCAGGCAAGAGGCGGCTATGTGGACGCCAAAACCGATATTTATTCCATCGGGGTTGTATTGTATGAAATGATGACGGGAAAGCTGCCCTTTGATCATGAAAATCCCGTTTCGGTGGCGATTATGCATATGCAGCAAAAGCCCGTTCCCCCTCGGGAGCTGGTGCTTTCTATTCCGGCGGCGTTGGAAGAGGTTTGCTTGAAGGCCATGAGCAAGGAGCAGGCGCAGCGGTACCAGTCGGCAGGGGAAATGTTGGAGAGCCTGCGCAGAATTAAGCAAACCCAAGGCGGAGAGTATACCGTCCATGGGGAACCGGACTATGCCACCCGCAAGTTTGATGCGTCGCAGATTCAGCGAAAGGTGGAACCGGAGCCGGAATATCGGCGCAGAAGAACAACAGAAGAAGGGAGAGATTCTATGAGCCGCAAATCTACGAGAAGTACGGCAGGCTCCAAAAAATCACAAAAGAAAAACGATAAAAAAACCATGATTGCAGCGGTCATTACTGCGGTCATCGTTGTGGGAGTTTTGACCAGCCTCATGATCAACGCATTGGATCCCAGCTTCTTTTCCTCCATTTTTGGCGGGAGCAGTAAGGATGGAATCACCCGGATCCCCAACCTGGTAGGGAAAGATGTGGAAAAGATGATCACCGAATACGAAAAAGTAGACCGGGTCACCATTGTGGAAGAAAAGGAACGGGTACCCTCCGATAAATATGATGAAGGAATTATTACCGCCCAGTCTCCTAAGGCAGGCACAAAAGCAGGAAGGGGCAAAATCAAGATCAAGGTAACCGTCAGCAACGGCGAAAAGGAAGAGGACGGCACAATGCCCAGCTTTTCCGGGAAAACCCTGACAGACGCTAAAAAGACCATGTCCAAGCTGAAGCTTTCTTATGAAGTGGTGGAAGAATACAGCGATACCGTTTCCAAAAACGGAATTATCCGTCAGATCCCCAAGGCAGGCACCAAGCTGGATGCAAATACCCAAGTGATTTTGTATGTTAGCAAGGGGAAGGAAAAGGACAAGAAGGACGATACCTCTAATGAGGATTCCAGTTTTGTTCCTTATTTGATCGGAATGAGCCAGACCCAGGCGAAAAAAGCGCTGGAAGAAGCCGGCTTAAAGCTGGGTGGTGTTACGGTCAGCGAGTCTGAGGAGCCGGTGGGAACGGTGATTGGGCAGGATCCCGGCTATCAGGCAGAAGTGGATTCCAAAACTACAGTGAGTATCGTCATCAGCAGCGGTCCGGGAGAAAGTACGCCCGTTCCCGAAACGCCCACTCCGGCCACCCCGGTTCCGGCAGATCCGGAACCCAGCGTTTCCGAGCCGGTTCAGCTGACCCCCGAGCCTTCTACTGTGGAAGCAGGATCGGAGGAATAGATGCAAGGGCGGATTGTAAAAGGAATTGGCGGATTTTATTATATCCAAACAGAACAGGGAACGATTGAATGCCGTGCCAGGGGAGTCTTGCGTAAGCTGGGCATTACTCCGCTGGTGGGGGACATTGTGGAATTAGAGCTGGACAGCAAAGGGAATCCGGCTCTTTCCCGTATTTTGCCGAGAAAAAACAAGTTGGTTCGCCCCAGCGTATCCAATTTGGATCAGATTGTGATTGTAGCGGCGGTCAGCGCCCCTGCGCCGGATCCCATGTTGCTGGATAAAATGCTGGTAGCGGCAGAAGTGCGTGGCATTCCGGCGGTGCTTTGCTTTAACAAAACGGATTTGGGAGAAGGGGAGGATCTGATTGCTTCCTATTGCAAAAGCGGTTATCCCGTCTTGTCCGTCAGCGCTGCCAGGGGAGAAGGGGTGGAACAGCTTGCTTTTCTTTTGAACGGAAAGCTGTCCGCACTGGCGGGGAATTCCGGCGTAGGGAAATCCAGTCTGCTGAATTGCCTGCTGCCGGATGCGGTTCTGGAAACCGGCTCTGTAAGCCGGATTGAGCGCGGGCGGCATACCACACGGCATACGGAGCTGTTGGCACTGCCGGGCGGCGGCTGGGTGATGGATACCCCCGGGTTTGGCTCCTTTGAAGTGGATCAAATGGCACAAAGTGAATTAAAGTACCATTTTCCGGAATTTTCTTCCTATCAGGAACAATGCCGCTTTCGGGGCTGCAATCATATCGGAGAACCGGACTGCGCCGTGGCAAAAGCTGCGGAGCAAGGGGAGATCAGCCCTCTGCGGCTGGAAAGCTACCGTGCCTTGTTTGCCCAGCTGAAGGACTATAAAGAATGGAAAAAGTGACCCAAGGAAAGGGGACGGATACAATGAACCAATTAGCACCTTCTATTTTATCCTGTGATTTTTCCCGGTTAGGGGAGCAGGTTGCAGCGGCAGAGGGGGCAGGAGCGCAGTATTTGCATCTGGATGTTATGGACGGACAGTTTGTTCCTAACATTTCCTTCGGATTACCGGTGATTACCGATCTTCGGAAAGGGTGCAGCATGATTTTTGATGTACACTTAATG
>CAKSSZ010000007.1 GCA_934489915.1 uncultured Clostridia bacterium
CCGTAAGGGAGCGTTGCCCGATACTGCACACACGGGGTCATGGTGATGACTCCGGCGGCGTCCAATGCCATTTTTGCGCTTTTCCCGTACGCCCGAACCAATCCGCCTGCACCCAGCAGCGTTCCGCCGAAATATCGGGTCACCACAATCATGCAATCGGTCACCCCTTCCCGGGTGATCACATCCAGCACAGGTGGGCCTGCCGTTTTGGACGGCTCTCCGTCATCGGAAAATCGGGTAATGTTATTTTCCCGCAGGGAGTATGCATACACATGGTGGCGTGCGTCCCAATATTTACTGCGGATCTGCTCCAAAAGTGCCAGTGCCTCTGCCTCCGTCTGCACCGGGAAGGCCTGGGCAATAAAGCGGGAGCGTTTTTCCACCAGCTCGTCCGCTGCCGCCCGGCCAAAGGTTTGATAGGCCTTCATTCCACGACCTCCTCCGTCACATAGGGCGCCAGCGTTTCCATCAATTCCTGATCCGCCACTACCGTCATGACCTGACCGTCCTCGGTAAAGCTTTCCTGCTCCACCTTGGTTTTTTCATGCAGCAGGGCGCACAGCTTGCTTTGCGCATAGGGAATGCACACCGTGACCGTCCGTCTCGCCGGTACCAGCCGTTTTTTCAGCAGTTCCAGCAGGATAGGAATCCCTTCCCCGGTTTTGGCAGAAATGCAAACGCTGTTCTCTCCTCCCCTGATTTCTTCGTTGGCACGGTCCATTTGATTATAAACGGTGATCACATCCTCCTCCCGGATCCCCAGCTGGCGCAGCAGCCGGTTGGCAACCTCCATTTGCACCGGGTATTCCGGATTGGACGCATCCACCACATGAAGCACCACGTCTGCATATACGCTCTCTTCCAAAGTAGAGCGAAATGCTTCCACCAGATGATGGGGGAGCTTTCGTACAAAGCCAACCGTATCCGTCACCACAATAGGGAAATCCTCCGCCAGCTCCATCCGTTTTACCAGCGGATCCAGCGTGGCAAACAGCTGATCCTTCGCATAGGCGCCTGCACCGGTCAGGGCGTTGAGCAGGGTGGACTTCCCTGCATTGGTATACCCCACCAACGCCACCTGGGGGATTTGCTCCTTCATCCGCCGGCTGCGGATGGTTTGGCGATGCTGCTCAATTTCCTTCAATTCTTCCTTCAGCTTGGAAATCCGGCTGCGAATATGCCGGCGGTCTGTTTCCAGACGGGTTTCTCCGGGGCCGCGGGTTCCGATCCCCGCTCCCTGACGGGACATGGATGCCCCCACGCCGGACAGCCGGGGCAATAAATATTGCAGCTGCGCCAGCTCCACCTGGCACTTCCCCTCCCGGGAAGTGGCACGCTGGGCAAAAATATCTAAAATCAGGCGGCTGCGGTCAATCACCGTCACCCCCGCCGCCTGCTCAATATTACGCACCTGAGAACCGCTCAGTTCATCGTCAAATAACAAAAAATCGGGCTGTAAGCTTTCGCAGAGGGTACAGACCTCTTCCAGCTTTCCCGGTCCGATGTAGGTTGCCGCTTCAATCACAGGGCGGTTTTGCACCACCACCGCCAGCGTATCCAAGTCCGCTGCAGCCGCCAGCGCCTCCAGCTCCTCCATGGACTGATCGTTGGATTCCTCCAATGCATCCCGTCCGCCGGTGCACAACCCCACCAGCACAGCTGTTTTCCGTTTTTCCTCCGTTTCCATCAGCATTCCTCCTTCACAATCCCCACCGCAATGGGAGGACAATTGGGATAATTGATAAAATGGTGGCACAAAACACTGTACCGATGGCAGTCAATCGACTGCAAAAATTCCATAATTGCGTCCTTTTCTCCAAAGCCGCTGTCTCCCCCGTAATAAATGGCAAGCATGACCATCCCGTCCGGGGAAATCAGCTCCATGGCGGCTTGAATGGCTGCAATGCTGGTTTCACTTTTGGTACAAATCCGATGGTCGCCTCCGGGGAGGTAGCCGAAATTAAACATCACCGCCCGCACAGGCTCTGTGACATATTGCTTCATATTCTGATGACCGTCCTGCACCAGAGTGACCCGCTCCGATACGCCGGCGCCTTCCAGCCGCAGGCGGGTTTGCTCCAACGCTTTTTCCTGAATATCAAATGCGGTCACATGGCCGCCTTCCCCCACCAGCTCCGCTAAAAAGAGGGTATCGTGCCCGTTCCCCGCCGTTGCGTCAATCACCCGATCCCCCGGCTTGATCAGCCGCCGCATATAATCATGAGTAATGCCCAGTGCGTTTCGTTCCATCCTGTTTCTCCTTTAGTTCTCCTCCGACTCCTCTTGCTCCTGCTTGGTAATTTTATAGGACAGGGTCAGAAGGCTGTCTGTCAAATGCACATTTTCCACCGCCACTGTGGGAGGCATATGTAAATCCACATAAGAAAAGTTCAACACACCCCGGATCCCGCAGTCAGCCAGCCGCAGCGCCACATCCTCACTTGCCTCCTTAGGCAGGGTCAGAATGGCAACCCGCACGTCATGCTCTGCCATAAACGCCTCCAGCTGGTCAATGTGATACACCGGAACCTTGCCAATGGAAGAACCGACCAGCTTAGGGTCGATATCAAAAATCGCCAGCACCGAAAACCCACGCCGTCCCAAGGCGGGATAGTTTGCCAGAGCCTGCCCCAGCCTTCCGCCGCCGATGATGACCGTCCCGTTTTGATGCTCCACACCTAAAATCTGACCGATTTCCCGATATAAATGCTCCACATTATAGCCGTAGCCCTGTTGACCGAAGCCCCCGAAGAAATTCAAATCCTGACGGATCTGCGACGCAGTCACTCCCATCCGCCTGCTCAATTCCTCCGAAGAAATCCGAAAAATCTGATCCTTTAACAGATCGCTTAAATATCGATAATACCTGGGCAGCCGCTTGATGGTTGCCATAGGCACCTTTTTCTTACTCAACCTGTATCCCTCCCGATCACGCCTTGTTTAAAATATGTTATGGAAACTAAGCTTCCCTTTTTCTTCCTAACAAAAAATTGAAAGACACAAGATCTTGTGGTTCTTCCAATCAAACCACAAGATAGAAAAAGAGGGATTTTTCCGCTCTTTTCAAAAAAGGTATCAACATATCCACAAAGTTATCCACAATAAAAAGGCTTATATTCCGATTCTTTTTCGAGTTATCCACATTTGAAAGCCGGATTCTTTCATTTTCTAATGAATATTTATCCAACCCGCTGCAAACGAGCTATCCTATTTATCCCAATTTTCAAGGTTACCATAACATTAAAACGGCAGCGTAGCATAGGCATTTTCATCCAGACTGCTGTACTCCCCTTTTTGCGCCATAAAATAGGCGGCGCAGCCTACCATCACTCCGTTATCCGTGCAATAACGGGGTCTGGGGCAAAGGAAGGTAAAGCCTTCCCGTTCGCAGGCAGACAGGAACCGCCCCCGCAAATAGGAATTGGCCGAAACGCCCCCTGCCATCACCACCGTGCTTACGCCCTTATCCCTTGCGGCAGCCAAGGTGTGCTCCACCAGCACATCCGCCACAGCGCACTGAAAGGAGGCGGCAATATCCGCACGGTTGACCGCTTCTCCCTTTTGCTCCGCCTTATGGAGCGTATTAATCACAGCAGTTTTTACTCCGCTGAAGCTGAAGTCATAATTGTCAAACTTCACTCGGGGGAAGGGATAGGCATGCTCGTCCCCCTCCCGTGCCAGCGCTTCCAGCAAAGGACCGCCGGGATAGCCCAGCCCAATGGTTCTTGCCACTTTATCAAAGGCTTCTCCTGCTGCGTCATCCCGGGTGCGCCCTAAGGTTTCAAAATCAATCCACTCTTTGGCATACACAATATGGCTATGCCCGCCGGACACCACCAGCCCTACAAAGGGCGGGCGCAGCTCGGGGTGCTCAATATAATTCGCCGCCAGATGTGCCTTAATATGGTGCACCGCCAAAAAGGGCTTGTGCAGCCCGAACGCCAACGCCTTGGCATAGGAGGTTCCCACCAGCAGCGCCCCGATTAAGCCGGGGCCGTAGGTGGCGGCAATCGCGTCCACCTGGGAAAGGGTAAGCTCCGCCCGGCGGCATGCCTCCTCCACCACCTGAGAAATACATTCCAGATGCTTTCGGGAAGCAATTTCCGGCACCACGCCCCCATATAATTTATGCAAATCAGCAGAGGAAGCGATCACATCGCTGCGTACCTGCCTTCCGTCTGTCACAACTGCTGCCGCAGTTTCGTCACAGGAAGATTCAATGGCTAAAATATTCATAAACTCCCATTCATCCCTTTCGCCAAACCATGGTCAGTGCATCCTCCCGTCCGCCCCCGTAATATCCCTTACGAATCTGGAGAGGAGCAAACCCAATGCTGCGATACAGCCCCAAGGCCGGTTGATTTTCTGTGCTTACCTCCAAAAAGACAGAACAGATTCCCTGCTCCGTCCCCCGTTTCAGCGTATCCGTCAGCAAACGGCGGGCAAGCCCCTGCCGCCGCATACTCGGCAGCACTGCCAGCCGCAGCACCGTTCCTTCATCCAATATCTGCGACATTAAGCAAAAGCCCGCCAGCTCCCCGTCTATTTCCGCCCCAAAGCAAAGACCGGAGAACATCTCGTCAGTCACTGCCCTCCTGCCCCAGGGGTGAGAAAAGCATGCCGCCTCTACCCGGCAGATTTGCTCTGCCCACGTTTCATCCAACAAAATTACCTGCACCCGATCTGCCGCCTTCGGTTCTCTTTGCACTTCCAATTTATGCTCCATTTATGCAAACTCCCGTTGGATACAGCTTTCGATCTCGTTACAGCAATCCAGGTAATTTGCCAGACTGCCACCAAAGGGATCTGAAATATCCTTGTCGCCGCCCAGCAAGTGGATCTTGTCCGCCGTCTCCGGGCATGCCGCCAATAAAATGCGCCGGTGCAGGTCGGTCATCACGTAAATTCTGTCCGCCCAGGCAATGTCCTCCGGCGTGATCTGCCGGGAAGTATGTCGAAACTCGGTAATCCCTTTTTCAGACAATGCAACAGAAGCAAAATCGCTCATTTGCTCCGCATCCTGCACACCTAACCCCCCGGAACGTGCCTGCTCCCCTGTTAACTGTTCATATAATGCCTGTGCCATAGGGCTGCGGCAGGTGTTCCCCGTACAAACAAATAACACTTTCATCTTTGTCGCCTCCGCGTTATTCTACCGAAATAATTTCATAACCGGCCGCCTTGTTCAGCCGATTGGAGATGGCCAGACCAATTCCGGATTCTCCGCAATCCTGAGCATACACCACGTCCACCCCTTGCTGCTCAAAGGTGCGCAGATAGGCAAACAGCCGTGCCGCAGCGGCGGAGCGATGGTGAATATCACCTAAGGACAACAGAACGTCCGCTTGGGTAATGTGCCCCAGCACCTGCTGATAGACCATAGCGCCGGCACGTTTCCCGCTCTCGTGCTGCTCCTGTATTTTTTCATTGATATAGCGGATGACCGCCTTGTCCTCCCCTTTTACCACAATCACTCTGGCATTGGGGGAATAATGGGTATATTTCATCCCCGGCGCCTTGGCAGTCACATGCTCTCCCGGCTCCTGGGCAACGCCCTCGCCCAGCGCCACATGCCCCAAAACGTGGCACAGCTGCTCATAAGTGACGCTCCCCGGCCGCAGCAAAACGGGCGTTTCCTCGCTTACGTCCACCACAGTGGATTCCAGCCCGAAGCTGGCACTCCCGCCGTCAATCACAGCGTCAATCCGCCCGAACAAATCGTCAATCACATGCCCGGCAGTCGTCGGGCTCGGCCGGCCGGATGTATTGGCGGAAGGCGCCGCAATGGGAACCCCCGCCATTGTAATAAACGCCTGCGCTACCGGGTGCTGGGGGAACCGCACCGCCACGGTGGAAAGCCCCGCCGTTACCTCATCCGGAATTTCCTCTTTCTTTGGCATAACCAGGGTCAGCGGCCCCGGCCAAAAATGGGTCATCAGCGCCTTTGCCGTCTCCGGCACAGAGCTGACAATCTGAGCAAGCTGATCCGTATGGGAAATGTGGACAATCAAAGGGTTGTCCGACGGCCGCCCCTTCGCCTGAAAAATACGAGAAACTGCCTCCGGACAAAAGGCGCTGGCGCCTAAGCCGTATACAGTTTCCGTCGGGAATGCCACAAGGCCTCCCTTTTGTATCATCTCTGCCGCAGGCTTCATTTTGGCATAATCCTGCTCTCCTGTTACTCGAATGATTTGCATAAAACCCCACAGCCTTTCTGCCCGATCATGTTCCTGTTCCGTCCGCGGGCTTCGGGCGGAATTTGTTATGCTTCCTGTGAAGCCGCTAATTTCCGGCTTTGATCCTCTGTAATCAATGCGTCAATCACTTCATCCAGATTCCCGCTCAGCACAGCGTCCAGCTTGTGCAAAGTCAGCCCGATCCGATGGTCGGTCACTCTCCCCTGAGGGAAGTTATAGGTACGGATCCGTTCGCTCCGATCCCCCGTTCCCACCTGGCTTTTCCGCTCTGCGGCAATCTCGGCATGCTGCTTTTGCTGCTCTGCCTCATACACCCGGGAACGGAGAATTTTCATGGCTTTATCCTTATTTTTGTGCTGGGATTTTTCATCCTGGCAAGACACCACAATACCCGTAGGCAAATGGGTAATCCGTACGGCAGAATCGGTGGTGTTGACGCACTGCCCTCCCGGGCCGCCTGCCCGGAACACATCAATCCGCAGATCGTTGGGATTGATCTCCACTTCCACCTCCTCTACCTCCGGCAGCACTGCCACCGTAACGGTAGAGGTGTGAATCCGTCCGCCGGACTCAGTCGCCGGGATCCGCTGCACCCGGTGTACACCGCTTTCAAATTTTAAACGGCTGTAAGCCCCGGCGCCCTCAATACTAAAGGATACCTCTTTATAGCCCCCGATATCCGTGGGACTGGAGGATAATATTTCCGCCTTCCACCGCTTGCTTTCCGCATACAAGGTGTACATCCGGAACAGCTCTGCCGCAAATAATGCCGCTTCATCCCCGCCGGCGCCGCCCCGGATTTCAATAATTACGTTTTTGCTGTCGTTGGGATCCTTGGGCAGCAACAATATCTTCAATTCCTCGGACAGTCGGTCAATCTCCGCTTTGGCTTCCTCCAGCTGCAGCTGCGCCATTTGCTTTAATTCCCCGTCCGATTCCTCCCGCAGAATTTCCTCTGCCTCCTCTGCCTCGCCCTTGGCTGCCCGATATTGCCGGTATGCGTCCACAATAGGCGTTAGTTCCGCATGCTCCCGCATATATTTTTGCCATTGCTCCTGGTCGGCAATCACGTCCGGATCGTTGATTTTTTCACTCAAATCCTGAAATTTTGTTTCCAGCACTGCTAATTTATCAAACATACTTACTCTCCCTGATTCAAACTTGCTTTCAGATAGGCGTTGATGAACCCGTCCAGATCCCCGTCCATTACCGCCCCGATATTGCCCATTTCAAAGCCGGTGCGGTGATCCTTCACCAGGTTATACGGATGAAATACATAGGAACGGATTTGGCTGCCCCATGCAATCTCCTTCAAATCGCCCTTTAAATCCTCGATTTTTTCCTTGTTTTCCTGCTCCTTCAGCTCCATGAGCTTTGCCATCAGCATTTTCATGGCAATGTCCCGGTTTTTATGCTGAGACCGCTCATTTTGGCAGGACACCACAATGCCCGTAGGCAAGTGGGTGATCCGGATGGCAGAATCGGTTTTGTTAATGTGCTGTCCGCCCGCCCCGCTGGCACGGTAAGTATCTACCTTTAAATCCTCCGGATTAATATCAATTTTCACGTCGTCATCCAGCTCCGGCATCACTTCCAAAGAGGCAAAGGAGGTATGCCGCCGCCCGGATGCGTCAAAGGGAGAGATCCGCACCAGCCGGTGCACACCTTTTTCCGCCTTGGCATAGCCGTATGCATTCAGGCCGGAAATCAAAAAGGTAACGCTTTTGATCCCCGCTTCTTCTCCCGCCAGGTAATCCAGCGTTTCTGTCTGAAAGCCCCGGCGCTCTGCCCAGCGGACGTACATCCGGAACAGCATTTCCGCCCAGTCCTGGGCTTCTGTCCCGCCGGCGCCTGCGTGCAGGGTCAAAATTGCATTGTTCTTGTCATAAGGACCGGAGAGCAGGGTTTCCAGCTTCATCTGCTCCAGGCGTTTGGTCAGAGAGGCAACCCCCTCCTTCACCTCGCTCAGCACAGACAAATCCTCTTCCTCGTCTGCCATTTCCACCAGGACGGTAAGATCCTGCCAGGTGTGATACAAATCGGAGAACGCCTCCACCCGATCCTTTAACCCCTTGCTTTTTTGCAGAATTTTAGAAGATTTCTCCATATCGTCCCAAAAGCCGGGCTGTACCGTCTGCTCCTCCAGCTCGGCAATCTGCCGTTCTAAGCCAGGGACGTCAAAGTGAATCCCTCAAATCATTGATTTCCTGTTCCATCCCGGATAAAGCCAGCCGGGATTCGTCAAACTCTAACATGTTATCAACTCCTTCTATCTTTCACTGCGATTATTCCGTTTTATCGGCACCGCAGCATTTTTTGTACTTTTTACCGGAGCCGCAGGGGCACGGATCATTCCGCCCGATTTTCGGGGCTTTTACCACTGTCCGCTTTGCTTGCTCGCCGCCTGCGCCGTGGCTTGCCTCCATGGGCGCCGCCACCTGTTCCCGCTGGATATTTTGCTTGATCTTCACCCGGAACACCAGCTCCACCAGCTCCCGCCGGATATTCTGATTCATTTCATCAAACATATCCGAGCCTTCCATTTTATATTCCACCAACGGATCATGCTGAGCAAACGCCCGCAGGAAAATTCCCTGCTTCAGCTGCTCCATATTTTCAATGTGCTCGATCCAGTTTTTATCCACAATCTGCAGCAGGATCACCCGTTCAAATTCCCGCAGAATTTCCGGCCCTGCCTCCTGCTCCTTCCGGTCATACGCCTCATAGGCATATTCCACCAGCGTATTGACCAGCACGTCCTTGGTCAGCGTTTCCAGCTCCTCTTTGGTAAAGGTCAGCTGCCCCGGCGTTAAAAAGAGGGTTTCAAAATGCTCAATGATCGCCCGAACGTCCCATTCCTCCGCATAGTTGCTGTGCGCCGTGTGCATCTGCACAAACTCCTCAATCACATCCCGCATCATATGCTTTACATTTTCATGAATATCGGCACAATCCAGCACCTGCTGCCGCTGAGAGTAGATTTTTTGCCGCTGAATATTCAGCACGTCGTCATAATTCAGCACGTTTTTCCGGATGTCAAAGTTCCGACCCTCTACCCGCTTTTGAGCGGCTTCAATCTGCTTGGTCAGCATGCCGTTCTCAATCGCCTCGTCATCCTTTAATCCCATAGTTTCCACCAGGGATTTCATCCGTTCCGAGCCGAACAGGCGCATTAAATCGTCATCCAGGGACAGGTAAAACCGGGATTTCCCCGGGTCGCCCTGACGGCCGGCACGCCCCCGCAGCTGATTGTCAATCCGTCGGCTTTCATGCCGCTCGGTACCGATGATATAAAGGCCGCCTGCCTGAATCACCGCTTCCCGCTCCGGCTTCAGCTGCTCTTTATACTGCTTTGTCAGCTCCCGGAATTTCTTCCGTGCTTCCAGCACCTCTTCATCGGCGGTCAGACCGTTTCCGTCCGCCTCCATAATAGCGCCCTCGGAAAAGCCCAGCCGCTTCAGCTCGCTCCTTGCCATGAACTCGGCGTTTCCGCCCAGCACAATATCCGTTCCGCGGCCTGCCATGTTGGTTGCAATGGTAACCGCCCCCAGCTTACCTGCCTGAGCTACAATCTGCGCTTCCCGCTCATGGTGCTTGGCATTTAACACCTCGTGCTTCACCCCGGCCCGCTTTAAGGCATGGCTCAAAAGCTCTGATTTTTCAATGGAAATGGTACCCACCAGAATAGGCTGACCGGTTTTGTGGGTTTCAATAATATCCCGTACCACCGCCTCCAGCTTGCCGGTTTCGTTTTTATAAACCAAATCCGGCAAATCCACTCTGGCAACCGGCTTGTTGGTGGGGATGGCGACCACGTCCAGCTTATAAATCTGCTGGAATTCCGTTTCCTCCGTCTGCGCCGTACCGGTCATACCGGACAGCTTTTCATACAGTCTGAAATAATTCTGAAAGGTAATGGTGGCGAGGGTTTTATTTTCATTTTCAATTTTCACCCGCTCTTTGGCTTCAATCGCCTGATGTAACCCCTCGCTGTAACGGCGGCCGTTCATAATACGCCCGGTAAATTCGTCAACAATCAAAACCTGCCCGTCTTTCACCACATAATCAATATCCCGCTGCATAATACCGTATGCCCGAATGCCTACGTTGATATGATGGAGCAGTGAAATATTTTCCGGATCGGTCAGATTTTCCACCCCGAAATACCGTTCTGCTTTTTTGGTGCCCGCCGGCGTGAGGGTTACGGTTTTTGCCTTCTCGTCTACCAAATAGTCCCCTTCCATATCGTCCTGAACTTCCTTATTGTCCAGCTCCGTCACCTTTGTGCGCTGCAGACCCCGGACAAAAGCGTCCACCTTTTCATACATCTCGCTGGACTTATCCCCCCGGCCGGAGATGATCAAAGGCGTTCTTGCCTCGTCCACCAAAATGGAGTCCACCTCGTCCACGATGGCAAAATAATGCCCCCGCTGTACCATGCGGTTTTTATAAATCACCGTATTATCCCGCAAATAATCAAATCCAAACTCGTTGTTGGTTCCATAAGTAATATCCGCACTGTAGGCTTCCTTCCGCTCGTTCATATCCAGCCCGTTCACAATCAGTCCCACACGCAGACCCAGAAATTCATGGATTTTCCCCATCCATTCGCTGTCGCGCTTTGCCAGGTAATCATTGACCGTTACAATGTGAACGCCCTTCCCTGTCAGCGCATTCAGATAAGCCGGCAGCGTTGCCACCAAGGTTTTTCCTTCTCCGGTTTTCATTTCGGCGATCCGCCCCTGGTGCAGGATAATACCGCCCATAATCTGCACTCGGAAATGCCGCATACCAAGCACCCGATCCGCCGCCTCCCGTACCACCGCAAAGGCCTCCGGCAAAAGATCGTCCAAGGTCTCTCCCTTTGCCAGCCGTTCTTTCAAGTAAGGGGTCTTTGCCTTTAATTCTTCATCGGTAAGCCCCCGCATTTCCTCTTCATAGGACTCTACTTTATCTACTGTACCGATAATCCGCTTGATTTCCCGCTGGGAATAGGTGCCGATTATCTTTTCTACCATCGATTTAAACATATGTTTCCTTCCCTTCCTCCGCCTTCCGGCGAAGCAAAAATCTATTGGTCTTTCCAAGTTCACAAAGATATACCTTTATTATAACACAAAAAATAGGAGACATCAACTAATAAATCATTTTTTTCACAATTTTTATGGTTTTTTCACAGGGAGGCGGGATAACCCGGCAAAAATACGATAAAATAATAAAAACAAGCCGTTTTGGAACGCATTTTTTGTATAAAAATTTTTTCCGCAGCCCGGAAAACAGCTTGCGTTTTTTGGAACTTTTTGATATAATGAAAGAAAGAATAAACCGAAGGAAGTTTTGGAAAATGACACATGCAGAAAAAGCAAGAGATTTATTTTTATCCGGCTGCAACTGTGCGCAGGCGGTATTCGGCGCATTTTGCGACGAAACAGGCATGGATCGGGAAACCGCCATGCGCCTGTGCTCCTCTATGGGAGCCGGCATGGGCGGGTTGCGGGAGGTGTGCGGCGCAGTCAGCGGAGCCTTTCTGGCTGCCGGGCTGCTGTTAGGTGACAGTGGCTGCGACCCGCAAAAAAAGAAAGAGCATTACGCACGGCTGCAAGCCCTGGCACAGCGTTTTCAAGCGCAGCACGGGTCGCTGCTTTGCAGGGATCTGCTCCGCTCCCTACAGCCGGGCGCCGTTCCGGCAGCCCGCACGGCAGCTTATTATAAGACGCGCCCCTGCGCAATCTTTGTGGAGGATATGGCAGAGCTTTTGGATCAGCTGCTGGCTGAGGAAAAAGCAAAGACCGGAAAGGCAAGGTGTGAACAATGACCGGAAAAAAATCATTTTTGGAACAGGCAGAGGAAGGGCTGCGCTGGAGCGTTGTCTCCGCCACCCTGGTTTATCTGGTATTGGGACTGGTACTCATCCTGCGGCCCCATGACAGCAGCATTTTCCTTTGTTATATCATCGGCATTGCGCTGACAGTTTACGGAGTATTTCAGCTGATTTCCTTCTTTTTTACCGCTGCTAACAGCGGCGCCGGCACCCTGGCCGGCGTACTGGCGACAGCCTTTGGGGTATACACCCTGTTTCAGCCGGCCGCCATTCAGGGAATTTTGTTTATTACCTTC
The DNA here is from genome assembly GCA_934489915.1 of uncultured Clostridia bacterium. Classification (GTDB taxonomy): domain Bacteria; phylum Bacillota; class Clostridia; order HGM11514; family HGM11514; genus SIG438. The sequence continues at coordinate 12,315 of CAKSSZ010000007.1, forward strand.
GGCATTTTAATTGTACTAAACAGCTTTGCGGCTCTACGGCACGCCTCCCTGCTGAAAAGCTTTGCATTCCCCGGCTGGTGGGTATTTTCGCTGATCTCGGTGCTGACGGCTCTGGTGGGCTTTTTAATGATCTTTAACTATGAGCTGTTTGGCAGCTTTCTGATGATCGCCGCCGGGTGTATTATGGTTTATGAAGCCTTATCCGGTCTGTGGGTGGTTCATAAGATTGTTTCCCTGAAAAAAGAATTGACCAAAGAATAAAAAATCGCCCATAAGGTCACCGATGACCTTATGGGCGATTTATTTTTACTGCCATTGCTGGGACACTTTTGCAAGATATTCCCGAGGCAAGCACCACCGCTGCCAACGGGAAGGCGGCAGCTGAGACGCACGGTTTTGAAAATATTTTTTTGCCAACACCCGAACAGGCGAATCCAGCAGCCGCTCTATTTGCGGCGCTGCGTCGGCTGACAGGGTAAACACATAATCGATATCGCTTCGGGCATGGTTTAAATACATTGAAACCTGGTTTTTGGCTACGATGTAGTCAACGGGAACAAGGTTCATCAGAAGATAATAAGCGATCGCCAGCCCTGCAATTCCTTTCACAACCGGAAAATGCGGACGGATGCAATAACAAAACGCCAATATCAGCCCCAAGGCCTCAAACGCCAAAAAGACAAACACCAAAAACCGCAGCCGGGTTAAGCCGTCATCCGCACAATATAAATACATACGGTAACAGGAAGAGCTGAGCAAAACGCCGGTCATAACACACAGGTATGCGCACAGCCCGGCCGGGATTTTTCGTGCCATACCCCGATGATTTTTTGTGAGGTAAACCGCCGGTAACACCGCACTTAAATTCAGTACGGTTAAAGCAAGCAGTTCAAAAAAACCTCTGCGGGCATATTCTGTGTAAGAAAGCCCGAACGGCAGGTCGGAAACGGCAAATAAATAACGGAATTGGATCACGCAAAACAACGTATAAATGGCTGCTGCCACACCTAATACAATTGAGATCACCACCTCATCCCCGGAGTGGGATATCTGACGGTTTTTGTTTTTCTGCTCTGCCTTCTTTTTTTGCAGGGTATAGCTGAGCAAGCCGGTGCAATATCCCCCTGCAGCCAAAGCGAGAATTCCTTTGAGGATCACCGACCCATGAAAACGGGAGGTGATTTTTTCTGCCAGGGAACTCATTTCCTTCGCCACAATCAGATCGGCGGAGGACAGCACCCAAAGCAAGAATGCCGCAACCGGGATACTGATTCCGACCGCCAGCATCACTCTCCGGATCATGGGAAGCTTTTGCCGGTCAAATCCATGGAAAAACCGCCGTACGGAAAAGCAATAAATCGGCGCCGTCAGCTGCTTAAAATAATCATGAGAAGCATACAAAAATCCATAACATAAAAAGCTGATGACAAAATTACTGATCCGCCACATCGAATTATCGCTGATCACTCCGTGCAAGGCAAAAACAAGCATGGGAACCAAAGCCACTAATCTTTTTTGATCGGGCAAAATCCGCCCCAGCATGCCCATTTGCAGGAGCACAAAAATGGGCAGACTGACTCCCGCATTTTGAGGCAAAACCAAATAGCCAAAGCTCAGTACCGTAACAGCTCCGTACCGGGTCAAAAATTTTTTCTCCCTTTGGGCAAGCCCTGTTTCTTCATACTGCCACCGTGTACAGGGCGCCTTTGACACAATCAGGATAAAAGCCACAATTGTCGCCAAAAACGAGCCCAACCATCCATACACATAAATGGCACCTCCGTCTGTAGCGTTCGGAACCCGGGCAACTAACGTAAGTAACGTAATCAGCCCGATTGTGCCGGTCAGGAAAAAACTCCCTACATCATTTCTCATCAACATCAAAAACACGATAATTCCAAACAGAAACACACTCAAGAAACCCGCTTCTCCATCGGTTTTTGTTTCCAGATCCGCAGCATAATAGAAAAACAAAATCCGTTGCAGCAAGAATAAGAAAGCCCCCAAACAAACGCCCCGTTTTAAGGAAACCAATGCCTTCATTTTTCTTCCTCCTCCACATATTCCAGCAAATCTGCCGGCTGACAGTCCAGCAGCCTGCAAATTTCCTCCAAGGTAGAAAACCGAATTGCCTTTGCTTTATTGTTTTTTAAAATCGAAAGATTTGCCGGTGTAATATTCATTTTTTGCGCCAGCTCCATCAGTCCGATTTTCCGTTTTGCCATCATAACGTCCAAATTTACAACAATCGGCATCTTTCCCCCCCTCCCTTGCTAAATTGTCAAGTCATTTTCTTGTTTATAACACACTGCCTGCGCAAATAAATACTGTAATGTAAAGCAAAACAGCATCCCGATAAAAAACACTGCGGCTATCATGACGGAGCTTACGGAAAATAAATAAAAATAATAAAAAAGCATCAAACCGCATTTGATAAAATAAAGAACGGAAATACCGCCGCAAAGGAATGCAATTGTTTGAAAGCTTTTGACATTTTCCTCAATAAACGGATCTCCCCCCAGCAGGCTGCGAAACATTTTTCTCAAGAAAAAAACAATACCGACCCCCAGCAGCCCGGACAGTGGCCAGACCACACCGTTGACATGCCAAAAGGATGCGTAGCCGTTCCCGTAAAACCAACGCCCGCACATGCGGGCAAGGAACGGCGAAAGGACAATCCACACAATGCCCAGGTAAAACATAATGTCCAACAACAGCTTTGTCATACGGTGCGCAATAGAATTCGGTTTCATATTACCTTCCCCCTTTTTTCTTTATTGTATCACAGGAATTATTATTTTTCAATTAAAATTTATTAAAAAACGATAAATATTTTTTGAAAAAAGAGCAGCGAACAAAAAAACCGTTCGCTGCTGATTGGGTTCCTTCCTTCATTCCTTTACCAAAAGCTCGGTAATTTCTCCTACATAAACGGTATGATAATCCCGGTTAGGATACCATTTTTCCGCTTCCTCGCCGGTCACAAAGCACCCCGGCTGCAGCTCCTGAGCATAGAGCTTTTTACAAATCACCGCCACCTGTGCTTCTGCAAAATACGGGGTGTCTCCCGCACGAGCAACCGTCAGACCGGCCGTCCGGATCTTATCCTCATCCCGACCGGAGACCTTCCCCAAATATTGCAGCTCCCGGCGGTATTCTTCCCCCAAAAAGCTTAAACTGAAGGTCGCCTCACGATCCACAAATTCCTTGGTATATCTCTGCGGACGAATGAAAGCAAATACTACGTTTTTCCCCCACAAAACGCCCATTCCACCCCAGGAGGCAGTCATTGTATTGACCTGCTCAGCGCCTGCGCTGATTAACATCCACTGGGTTCCGATGGCGTCAAACACATTCCGATCCCATTGCCGCACATCCAATTGCTTCATAAAAAACTCCCTTCCGCCGTCCTGTATCGGCAAACATACTCCGGCCTATATCACCAGCCCGCCGTTGGGACTTAACACCTGGCCGGTTACAAATTCTGCCGTTGCCAGATAAAAAATCGCGTCCGCCACATCCTGCGGGCTGCCCAACCGCCCTAAGGGCGTTTCCTCTTTCAGTTCCTCCCGATCCTCCGGGGTTAAATGAGCGCACATTTCCGTATCAATCACTCCGGGCGCCACACAGTTCACCCGAATGCCGGAAGGCCCCAATTCCTTTGCCAGTGCCTTTGTCATCCCGATCACAGCGCCCTTGGCAGCCGAATAATGCACCTCGCAGGATGCCCCCGTCAGCCCCCAGATGGACGCCACATTCACAATCGCCCCCCGCTGCTGCCGCAGCATGCCGGGCAAAACCGCCTGGGTGCAAAAAAGGCTCCCCTTCACATGCACCGCAAACATATTGTCCCATTCCTGCTCGGTAATGGTATCAAACAGCTTTTGGGACGCAATCCCTGCGTTATTCACCAAAATATCCACATGCCCGATTTGCTCTCTCATGACTGTAACAGACCGAGCGTCTGCCACATCGCCCTCCAGGGTCAAAATGCCGGGGTGCGTATCCCGAAATTGCTCCGCCTGCTCCCGATTGGAGCGGTAAGACACCGTTACCCGGTATCCTTCCCGGCAAAACAGCTCTGCTGCTGCCCGCCCGATGCCCCGGGTGCCGCCGGTAATCCACACAGATTTCATTCCGATTCCCGCCCTTCCAGCTTTTCCAGTCTTGCCTTCAGCTTGCAAAGCTCCTGAGAGACCGGGTCGGGAATATGGATTTGATCAATCTCGCTGTCATAACATTCCTTCACAGAGATCCCGTTCCGCTTCACCACCCGGGCAGGAACGCCCACGCAGGTGGAATAGGGCGGCACCTCGCTGAGTACAACGGCATTGGCAGCAATTTTTGCGCCGTCCCCTACGGTAAAGGGACCAAGCACCTTTGCCCCCGCACCGATCATCACATGATTGCCGATAGTAGGATGGCGCTTTCCCTTATCCTTCCCGGTTCCGCCTAAAGTAACGCCCTGATAAATGGTACACCCGTCCCCGATCACCGCCGTTTCCCCAATGACCACGCCAATGCCGTGGTCGATCAGCAGCCCTTTTCCGATCTGAGCGCCGGGGTGAATTTCAATCCCGGTAAAAAATCGGGACAGCTGGGACAAAAAGCGGGCAATAAATTTGCAATGATGCCTGTAAAACCAGTGTGCCAGCCGGTGGTTCATCACCGCATGCACGCCGGAATAGAGCAACAGCACTTCAAAGGGATTCCGTGCCGCCGGGTCCCGTTCCATGATCATTTTAACTTCTGACCAAACCCCCATATATCCACCTCATTCCATTACCGAACCACAATATTAACCAGTTTTTTCGGAACTGCAATGACCTTCACAATTTCTTTGCCGTCCACCAGCTCTTGAATCCGCTGATTTTCCAGCGCTGCTTTTTTCAGATCCTCCGGGCTGATTTCTGCCGGGAACATCATCCGGTCTCTCACCTTGCCGTTGATCTGCACTACAAATTCCACTGTTTGATCAATCGTTTTTGCTTCGTCATACACCGGCCAGGGCGCAACGGAGCAAAAGCCTTCAAACCCTGCCTCATGCCACAGCTCCTCCGTCATATGAGGAACAAAGGGATTGATCAGCGTCAGGAAGGTTTTGTATTCTCCCCGGGTGACGCTCCCCTTTGCGGTAAATTCATTCAGCAGGCTCATCAGAGCTGCAACCGCAGTGTTAAACTTCATCCGTTCAATATCGTCGCTAACCTTGCGGATGGTCTTGTGCATGGAGCTTTCCAGCTGGGCGGAGTATCCTTCTTCCTCCGTCACCTTGTCAGACAGCGCCCACACTCGCTCTAAGAATTTGCGACAGCCCCGCACGCCGTTTTCCGACCAGGGCGTTGCCTGATCAAACGCGCCGATGAACATTTCATACAGCCGGAAGGTATCTGCGCCGAATTCCTCTACAATATCATCGGGATTGACCACATTCCCCCGTGATTTGGACATTTTTTCATTATTTTCTCCCAGAATCATTCCGTGGGAGGTACGCTTCTGGTACGGCTCCTTGGTAGGCACCACGCCGATATCATATAAAAATTTATGCCAGAACCGGGAATAGAGCAAATGCAGCGTTGTATGCTCCATGCCACCGTTATACCAGTCCACCGGCAGCCAATAATTCAGCAGCTCACGAGAGGCAAGCTCCTGATCATTATGGGGATCGATATACCGCAGGAAGTACCAGGAGGAACCCGCCCACTGGGGCATGGTGTCCGTCTCCCGCATTGCCGGCTTTCCGCAGTTGGGGCAGGTGGTATGGATCCAGGAATCCACCTTTGCCAAAGGAGACTGACCGTCGTCGGTCATTTCATAATCCTCAATTTCAGGCAGCTTTAAAGGCAGCTCGCTTTCCGGAATTGCCACCCAGCCGCAGTCGTCGCAATGCACCAGCGGGATCGGCTCTCCCCAATAACGCTGACGGGAAAAGACCCAGTCCCGCAGCTTGTAATTCACCTTCCGCTTGCCCAAGCCCTTTTCTTCCAGGAAAGCAATCATGGTTTTGATGGCCTCCTTCACCTCCAGACCGTCTACAAATCCGGAATTGATCATCGTACCAGAGGCAACGTCGGTATAGGCTTCCTCCTGCACATTTTCACCCCCTGCCACCACCTCGACGATCGGCAGGTTAAACTTCTTGGCAAATTCCCAGTCACGGCTGTCATGCGCCGGCACAGCCATAATGGCGCCGGTACCGTAGGTCATCAGAACATAGTCGGAAATCCAAACGGGAATTTCCTTTCCGGTGACCGGGTTCACAGCAGTGATCCCCTCCAGGGCAACGCCGGTTTTATCCTTGGCAAGCTCCGTCCGCTCAAACTCCGATTTATGCGCCGCTTCCAGGCGATATGCCTCCACCTGATCAAAATTCCTGATTTGATCCTTCATTTCATCAATAAAGGGATGCTCCGGAGAAAGCACCATATAAGTTGCGCCAAAGAGAGTATCGCAGCGGGTGGTATACACCGTCACCGTTTGATCCCCGGGCTGCAGGCGGAAGTCCACCTCCGCCCCCTCAGAACGGCCAATCCAGTTTTTCTGCTGGATTTTTACCTTTTCAATAAAGTTTACCTCGTCCAGATCGTCAATCAGCCGCTGTGCGTATTCTGTAATTTTCAGCATCCACTGGCTTTTCTGCTTCTGCACCACTTCACCGCCGCAGCGCTCGCAAACGCCGTTTACCACCTCTTCGTTTGCCAGTCCGACCTTGCACTTGGTACACCAGTTAATGGGCATTTCCTGCTTATAAGCCAGCCCCTTTTTAAATAATTGCAGGAAAATCCACTGGGTCCATTTATAATAGCTGGGGTCAGTAGTATTGACCTCCCGATCCCAGTCAAAGGCAAACCCCAAGGATTTCAGCTGCCGCTTAAAGTTGGCAATATTTTCTTCCGTCACTGCCTTCGGGTGCACATGGTTTTTAATCGCATAATTTTCCGTCGGCAGACCGAATGCGTCCCACCCCATAGGGTAAAGCACATTATAGCCTTCCATCCGCCGCTTTCTGGTCACAATATCCAGCGCTGTATAGCTCCTGGGGTGGCCTACGTGCAGGCCGTGCCCGGACGGGTAAGGGAATTCTACCAATCCGTAAAATTTCGGCTTGGTTACATCATTTTGCGCACGGTAAATCCCTGCGTCCTCCCATTTTTTCTGCCATTTTGCTTCAAAATCTGCCGGCCGGTATTCCTTAGCCATTGTTGCTTCCTCCCTCTTTTTCCGTGGTAATAATTTCAGTCAGATCCACCCGCTTTGCGTCCGCCCATAAATGCTCCAGGCTGTAAAATCCGCGGGACTCTGTATTGAAGATATGCAGCACCACGTCTCCGTAGTCCTGCAAAATCCAAATTGCCGATTGATATCCCTCCTGATGATGAGGGCATATGCCCACCTTTGCCGCCGCCTCTTCGGCTGCGTCTGCCAACGCTTTGATCTGTGTGGTAGAGTTACCGGTTGCGATCACAAAATAATCGCCGATATCCGAAACGTTTTCCAGGGAAAGCACCTCAATATCCGTTGCTTTTTTCCCGTCCAGCGCTTTCACAACCAGCGCCATCAGTTCCTTTGATTCCATCGCTCTGCTCCATCCTTTCCTGTAAATCTTTGATTGCGCAAAGGGTATCCGGGTGCGCCGCTCTCCCGGTCTCCCGCAAATAAGCCATGCCCCGTTCCATAGCGGCTAAGGTTGCCGCCTCCAAATTTTCCTCTGCAAGCAACCGAATTGCACCCAGCCCGGGATATTCCTCCCGCCCCGGCTCAATGCAGTCTGCCAAATAAATCAGTTCCATCAGCCGGCTCATGCCGGGGCAGCCGGTGGTGTGATACCGGATGGCCGCTAAAATCTCGTTATCGTCAATCCCCAGCTCGTAAAACGCCGTTGCCTCCGCCGTCATGCTATGGAGCAGCGCCGGGCTGGATTGCTGCATTTCGTCCGGCACGATTCCATGCTTTTGACAAATGGACAGCTGTTCCTCCAAAGGCAGCTGCTTTGTAATATCATGCAGCAGCGCTGCCGTTTCCGCCTTTTGGGGATCTTCTCCAAACCGCTTGGCAAGCCGCACCGCCGTTTCCCGCACCCCGAAGGTATGCTTTGCCCGGTGGGGGCTTAACCGCTGCTTTACCAATGCCTCCGCCTGCGCTGCCGTGCAGCGGGGCGGGTACAGGTGATGTTCGTATAAATACGCCTCCACCCCCGGCGGAACCAGGGAAGACAGTCTTCCCCCCCGCCGTGCCATTTCCCGCACCCGAGTAGAAGAAACATCCACCTGCCGCCCGCCGATGATATAGCAGCCGGGAAAAGACTCCTCCGCCTCGCTCCGGTCAAAGCCCGGCCGGGCAAGCACCGCAATATTTGCCAATTGCAAAATTTTTTCCGGCTGATACCAGGTAAAAAACGGTCGGATATTATCGGCGCCGATCACCCAGATCAGCTCCGTATCAGAACCGTAAAGCGCCCGAAAATGCGTCAGCGTTTCCGCCGTATAAGATGCCCCCGGCTTGTCCAGCTCGTAGGAGCTGACCGTAAGGCAAGGCAAATGGGCAAACGCAATCCGGAGCATTTGCAGCCGATCCTTTCCGTCACTCACCCGTCTCCCCCGTTTGTGAGGCGGCCGGCCGCAGGGCAAAACCAAAAGCTCATCCGGCTGCAGCTGTTCCAGAATCTGCTCTGCCACGGCAATATGGCCGTTATGCACCGGGTCAAATACGCCGCCGTACAGCGCAACCCTTCTCATCGTTGCCCGTCCCGGGCAAATTTTCTATGCCGCTCTTTGCCACCTTGCAGAGTCTTTTTCTGCGCAGATTTGCTGTTTTGCAGGGACTTTTTCTGTGCGGGCTTACTGCTTTTGGGAACCCGCTCACCGGGCAAAATAATTTTTTTATGCTCCCGGGAACGCTTATAAAGTACCACCTTGCTGCCGATCACCTGCACCGGGTTGGCACCCACGCCGTCACACAGCGTCCGGCAT
>CAKSSZ010000008.1 GCA_934489915.1 uncultured Clostridia bacterium
GTATTGCTCACGGGGTTTTGGCAGGCTATCCGGTGGTGAATTTAAAGGCGACGCTGGTGGACGGCTCCTACCACCCGGTGGACTCCTCCGAAATGGCGTTCAAGGTGGCGGCGTCTCTGGCTTATAAAAAAGGGCTGGAGGAAGCAAACCCGGTGCTGTTAGAGCCGGTAGGACATTTGGAGGTACACGTTCCCGATTCCTATATGGGCGATGTGATCGGCGGGATCAATAAACGCCGGGGCAGAGTGCTGGGGATGAATCCGGGGGAGGTAACCGCAGAAGTACCCATGGCGGAAATGACCCGGTACGCAACCGATCTGCGTTCCGTGACCCAGGGGAGAGGCAGCTTTACCTTTACCTTTGAACGGTATGAGGAGGTTCCCCCCAACATTGCCCAGAAAATCATAGAGGAAGCAAAGAAGGAAGGATAAGAATAGAAAACAGGAGGCTGTTTCAAAAGACGGTTGGCTTTTGAAACAGCCTTTTCTTGCATTCTAATCCCTTTTTTGTTCACTTTTCTTTCCCTGCTGCATATAATAGCTTTTGTCAAGAATCTATCATAAGGATGGGAAGAAAAATGGCGGATAATTTATCGGAATTATTGAGAAATCTCACGGAAAATACCGACCAACAAAAGCTGCGGCAGGCACTGCCCCAATTAATGCAGATGCTGTCCAACCCGCAGGGACAGGAGCTGGTACGTAAAATCAAGCAAGCGGATCCAAAGCGGCTGGCCGCCTTGCTGGGGCAGATTGACGCCCGGGCGGCGGCACGGCGGATGGATCGGGCGGATTCCATTTTGGAGCAGGCGGGGAAGGACCCTAATTATTTTAAAAAATTAAGCGATTTGTTGTAGCGGCGGCGGGCTTATCCCGGCTCCGGATAAGCCCCCGGGAATCATCTTGCGAGCCAGAAAGGCAGGGAGGCTATGAATCAGGCAGATTTGATCAATCAGCTGCAAGGACTGTTGAGCGACCCTGAAATGTCCGGAAAGCTGAAAACAGTACTGGGTGCGTTGGGGGGCACTTCCGCTCCGCCGGCAGTACAAACTCCCGAAGAAAACGGAGCTGATATGACGCAGAAAATCAAACAGGTTTACGATCGGATGAACAACGGCTCCGACCCAAGAGTTTCACTGCTCCGGGCACTGCGGCCGTACATGAACAGTACTCGCGCCACTCAGCTGGATACGGCGGTTCGGCTGCTGGGGCTGACCAATATGTCCAGCTTATTTAAGGATTTGTAAAACCGCTTGGGGAAGGGGGAAGGAAGGGTGCAGCGTAATTTTTATCAAACGCCGTATGAACCTGCGGTATCCGGCGAGGAAAGCGTGATCGTACCGCAGACCATCGAGCCGGAGCCGGTACCGGTGGAACCGGCAGTTACGGAGGGGGAGCCGGGGGAGGCGAGAGTCAGCTTATATAACCCGGAGACCAAAAAGTTTTTTGACCGGTTCGGTGTGGACGACATTATCCTGGTGGCGGTGATTTTGCTGCTTGCCACGGATACGGAAACAGACCCGGTGATCCTTTGTATCCTGGGCGTTGTCTTTTTACTGGGCTTGAACGGGTAGAACGTCTATGCCGCATTTGCCGGATATGGAAAAGAACGTGCTGTTTAGCGCGTTCTTTTTTCGTGGTCATTATGAACAATTTGTGAAGAATTCCCGGAAATGTGAACGGGATGTAAATCTTTTTCTTACTTGCTTGACAGCGGGGAAAAAACGTACTATAATTGATAACAGGATCTTTTTATTTGACAGGTTTGAGAAGGGATGAGATCGGTGAAGCTGAAGGAAATGTGGAAAAACAGACCTTTTTTTAAAAATGCAAAGGAACAGGGCAAAAAGCGGAAGGGCAAAAAGAAGTGGATTGTGATTGTTGCCGTTTTACTGGCGGGTGCGGCGGCCATCGGGTTTGCGCAGCGCAAGCGGTCGCAGCAGGAACTGGCGGCGATGTCCCGGGTCAATGATGTGACGGTAGCCTATGGGGATATTACCAAAACCATTACCGGTACCGCAACCATCCAGCCAAAAGATCAATATTCGATTACCTCTCTGGTGAAGGGGGAGGTGCTTTCCTGTACCTTTGAAGAAGGCGACACGGTAAAAAAAGGCGATATTTTATATCAGATTGATTCCAGCGACGTGCAAAAAAATGTGGAGAGCGCAAACATCGGGCTGCGCCGGGCACAAATTGAGTATAACAATGCGGTGGACGGCGTGAATGATTTACAGGTGGTGTCAGACGCTAGCGGCGTGGTCAGCAAGGTTGCGGTCAGCCAGGGGGACCGGGTGCAGGAAGGCTCTGTGCTGGCAGAAATTTATGACGCAAATTATATGGAGCTGACCCTCCCTTTTAATGAAAGTGACATCGGGCAGCTGGCAGTGGGTCAGGCGGCGTCGGTGCAGTTGTATCAGAGTACAGAGGTTTTAACCGGCGTGGTCAGTGAAATCCGCAGTGCAAGCTATGCAAAGGACGGAAACGAGCTGGTGCGGGACGTGGTGATTACGGTGCAAAACCCCGGCGTGTTACGGACGGAGGATACGGCAACCGCATCCGTCGGTGGCATTGCCTGCAATGACAGCGGCAATTTTACATACATTTCAGAGTCCTCCATCACCTCTGCCGCCTCCGGTAAGGTGACGGCTCTTTACCTGACCCAGGGGAACCGGGTGAACCGAGGGGATCTGGTGGCTGTGCTGGAGAGCGACAATGCGGATAAAACGCTGCAAAGCTCCTCTCTTTCTTTGGAGGACGCACGCCTGTCCTCTCAAAAGGCGCAGGACGCATTGGACGACTATACCATTACCGCCCCCATTTCCGGCACGGTGGTACAGAAAAATGTAAAGCGGGGGGATAAGCTGGACAATTCCTCCTCTGCTGCGGCAACCGGCGGGAGCAATGCGATGGCGGTGATTTACGATATGTCTTCTCTGAAATTTGATTTGAATGTGGATGAGCTGGACATCAATCAAATGAAGGTAGGGCAGGAGGTTGTGATCACGGCGGACGCACTGGACGGCAAGGAGTATAAGGGCAAGGTGACCAAGGTGAGCGTGAACGGCACCACCAATAACGGGGTGACTACGTATCCCGTCACAGTGGAAATCACGAAATTTGACAGCGATTTGCTGCCGGGGATGAATGTGGACGTTTCCGTGGTGGTGAGCAGCACGGAGCATGTGCTGACGGTGCCGGTTTCTGCCGTTAACCGTGGGGACATTGTTTATGTAAAGGGCGAAAAGAAGACCAAGGACGATACGGCTCCGGAGGGCTACAAAAGCGTGAAGGTAACCACCGGTGTTTCGGATGACGATCAAATTGAAATTAAATCCGGCTTAAAAGAAGGCGACCAGGTGCGCACGGAGCTGGTGCTCCAGTCCAACGATACCATGATGATGCCGATGGACGGCGGTATGGGCGGTCACCCGGGCGGCGGCGCCCCCGGCGGAGGAGGTCCGGGCGGCGGTAATTCCGGCGGTCCCGGCGGCGAACCGGGCATGTAAGCAAAAAACAGAACCCCCGGAGGCAGAGCATGAGCGCATTAATTGAATTTCAGGATATTTATAAAATCTATCAGATGGGAGACGAGGTGGTTCATGCGGTGGACGGCATTTCCTTTCAGATTCAGGAGGGAGAGTTTGTTGCTATTATCGGCACCTCCGGCAGCGGGAAATCCACCTGTATGAATATTATCGGCTGCCTGGACGTTCCCACCAGCGGTCATTATTATCTGAAGGGTCGGGACGTGGGCAGCATGGATTCGGATGAGCTGGCGGAGATTAGAAACGAGATGCTGGGCTTTATTTTCCAGCAATATAATTTGCTGCCCAAGCTGAATGTGATTGAAAATGTAAAACTCCCGCTGATGTACAGCGGGCTGGATGAACATACCCAGACCGTGCGGGCGATGGAAGCCCTGGAGCGGGTGGGGCTGGCGGATAAACGGAAGAATAAGCCCTCGCAGCTTTCCGGCGGACAGCAGCAAAGAGTGTCGATTGCCCGGGCGCTGGCGGGGAACCCGTCTGTCATCTTAGCCGATGAGCCGACCGGTGCGCTGGATTCCAAAACCAGCCGTGAGGTGATTGATTTTCTGGTGAAGCTCAACGAGGGAGGAAACACCATTGTGTTGATTACTCACGATAACTTCATCGCCGCCCGTGCCAAGCGGGTGATCCGGATTCAGGACGGCAAGGCCATTTATGACGGACCGGCTGAGGGGGATGAAATCATCTGTGCCCAATGCTTCCGGAAGGAAAAGGAGGAAGGCGTTTCGTGAGGCTGACCAAGACATTTCAATTAGCAATTTCCAGTATTATTTCTAATAAAATGCGTTCCTTTTTGACCATGCTGGGCGTGATTATCGGGATCATGGCGGTGATTGTGCTGGTGAGTATTATGAGCGGTGTGACCGGTCAGATTACCGATTTGTTTGAAAGCATCGGGACGGACAGCATTACCGTATCGATTATGCCCCGGGGCGGGAACCGGGAGGTGCGGGCAAAGGATATGTATGCCTTTGCGGAGGAAAATCCGGAGCATTTTACTCATCTTTCCCCCACTGTGTCTGTGCAGGCTTCTTCCGTGAAGTCCACAGAAAGCACCGATTCCTTATCCTCTACCACGGTGACCGGCGTCAGCGAGGAATATGACGAAATGAAGAAATATGAGCTGACCCAAGGGCGGTTTTTGCAGTATCTGGACGTGAAAACAAACGCCAAGGTGTGCGTCATCGGAACCTATGTGGAGCAGGAGCTGTTCGGCACCGGGAAAAGCATGGGGCAGACGGTGAAAATCAACGGCGTGGGCTATACGGTTGTAGGTGTTCTGGAGGAGCAGGGCGACAGCTCGGAAGGCTCCTCTGACGACGCCATCCTGATGCCCTATACCAGTGCGGAAAAGCTGAACGGCAGCTCTCAGGTCAGCGCCTATACGCTGACCGTTGCGGATGTGGACAATATTGCCGTTTCCAAAGCACTGCTGGAAGCCCAGCTGACCCAATGGCTGGGAGATGACTTTTATAACGTGATGGCCATGAGCGAAATGCTGGATGAGATGAACAAAATGATGAATACCATGACCATGGCACTGGTGGCAATTGCCGCCATTTCCCTGCTGGTGGGCGGGATCGGAATTATGAATATTATGCTGGTTTCTGTGACGGAGCGCACCCGGGAGATTGGAATTCGCAAGTCCCTGGGGGCGAAAAACAGAACGATTTTACAGCAATTTGTGATTGAGGCCGGGACTGTCAGCGGGTTAGGCGGCATTTTCGGGATTTTATTGGGGGCGGTCTTGTCCATGGCAGCAGGGAAGCTCCTCAATATTACGATAGTGCCGTCTACCGGCGCGATTCTCATTTCCTTTAGTGTTTCTGTTGCCATTGGGGTGATGTTCGGCTATCTGCCGGCCAAAAAGGCGGCGCAGCTGAACCCGATTGACGCATTGCGATATGAATAAAGCAAGCCGAAAGAGAGGATGATTGAGTTGAAAAAATTTGCAGCCTTGCTGTTGACAGGTACGCTCCTTTGCAGCTCCCTGACCGGGTTTGCCGCTTGGGAAAATGAGAGCGATATTGCCTCGCTGCTGTCGGAATTAAAAATTATGCAGGGGGATGAGGACGGGAATTTACGGCTGGGGGATTCTATCACCCGGGCGGAATTTTGTAAAGTGGTGATTGCCGCTTCCAGCTATCGGGATTCAGTTGCCTCGGGCAGCCGGGTTTCTCCTTTTCGGGATGTGCCCGCTTCCCACTGGGCGGCTCCGTATATTCAGCTGGCAGTGAAAAACGGGTTTTGTAAGGGATATTTGGACGCCAGCTTCCGGCCGGACAACACCATTTTATATGAAGAAGCGCTCACCATGCTGCTGCAGGTGTTAGGGTACACCCAGGAGGATTTCGGCAGCTCCTGGCCTTACGGGCAGATCGGCATGGCGAAAAAAATCGGTCTGTGCGATGATGTTGACCGTCAGGCGGGGGATACCTTAACCCGGCGGGATGTGCTGCATTTGTGCTATCGGCTGCTGACCACCCCGGCAAAGGGGGAGCAGGAGGATTATATCACCAAGCTCCGGTATCAGATTGTAGAGGATGTGGTGCTGATTGCCACGGCGCAGGAGGACAGCGCAGTAGGCAGCGATAAGGTGCTGACCTCTGCGGGGACGTATCAGATCGGCGGTTCCTTTTCCCCGGACACTGTGGGGAAAAAGGGAGACGCCATCATCAAAGAGGGAGACCGATTGGTGGCATTTCTGCCTGCGGAGCAGGAAATCCGGCAGCATACCATCTATCAGGCGCTGGGAGACGATCTTGTGGTGATGAATCACGGATCCTTAGAAACGTTGGATCTGGATACCAATCTGACGGTCTACCATAAAAGTCAGAAAACGTCGCTCAGCAGCCTGCTTGCCACGCTGGAGCCGGGGGATGTGCTGACCACTTACCGCAATAAGCTGGGCATTCTGGACTACGGCGTGCTGAGAACCGGCGAGATGAAGGGACCCTTTACTTATACGGGCAGCAGCTGGCTGGAGTCTTTGGGACTTTCCAACCCCACCATTACCCGCAACGGCGCCTCTGTCACGGCGGGGCAGCTGGCGCAGTATGATATTGTGTATTATTCCCATGCGCTGAACCAGGTTTGGGCATATTCCGACCGAGTCACCGGGATTTATGAAAACGCCAGCCCCAATCAGGATATGCCCACCAAGATTACGGTATCGGGCAAGGAGTATCAGCTGGAGGGAACCGACGCATTGAAAAAGCTTGCCTCCGGCGGGAATTATTCCTGTGGGGATACCATTACCCTCCTGCTGGGCAAGAGCGGGGGCGTGGCGGATGTGATCGTGCCCTCTCAAACCAGCGGCACGGTATACGGCTATTTATATGCGGTGGGCACCAAGGGGCAAATCACCGCCGGCACCAATGAAAGCTATGTGGATTATTCCGTGTCTGTGGCGCTGCCCAACGGTGAAAGCTATGAATATGCCGCTGCAAAGGACTACAGCTCCTTGAAAAATGAGTTGGTTCAGGTCACCCTTTCCGGCGGGAAGGCGACCGTCAGCAAACAGAACGGTAGAGCGAATCTTTCCGGCGTATTTGACTGGGACGGCAAAACCTTAGGCGGGAAAAAGCTGTCCCCTAATCTGAAAATTCTGGACGTTTCCACCCTGAACAGCAAGGAACCGGGCTTGTACGGAAGCGTATTCCCCCGCCGGCTGGATGGGGTCACGCTCTCGGGTGGGCAGGTGCTTTATCAGGCGCAAAATACCGCAGGGGAAATTACGGAGCTGATTTTGAATAATGTCACCGGCGACCTGTATTCCTACGGTATTGTGAAAAAGGCAACCAACAGCTCTTCCTCCGGGATGGGGGTAGGCGGCAGCTATTCTTATTATATTGACGGGAAATTGAGCAATACCTCCAGCCAGAAGGAATTTTCGGTTTATTCCGGCTCTCCTGCCCGGTTTGTGTTCAGCCGGGAGGGCATGATCGACTCCATGCGCTCCTTAGAGCGGGTGGGAACGGCGGATCAGGTCACCCAGACAACGGTTACCGTCGGGCGGAAAAGCTACCCTTTAAGCGACAAGGTAACGGTATATCAAAAGGATTTTAATTCTAATTATACTGTGCTTCCTTTATCAGACGTGATCAGTGGCAGCGTGCGGGTGAGCGTATACCAGGATAAGGCTCCCGCAAGCGGCGGTCAGGTACGGATTTTGGTTGTGGAATAGAGGACTGTAACAGGAATGCGCTATGCTGATTGCCGACATGGCGCATTTTTGTTTTTGCTTGAACTGCCGCAAAAAAAACGTCCCGATCCGACTTTTGCTGTCTTGACAACACCTGTGGTCTATGTTATAATAACGAGGTGGCAATTGATAATTGAAAATGGAAAGTTGAAAGTGAGTAATTAAATGGAAAATGTTATTGAAATGAAAAGCTTTGACTTTGCAGTTAGGATTGTCAATTTGTATCAGTATTTAACTGATACCAAGAAAGAATATGTTCTTTCAAAGCAATTACTTCGCAGCGGTACAAGTATCGGTGCAAATGTTGCCGAGGCTGAACAAGCACAAAGCAGACCGGATTTTGTTTCAAAAATGAATATTGCATTAAAAGAAACCTCTGAAACAAAATATTGGATTAAACTTTTAAAGGCAACCGACTTTCTTTCTGAAAAAGGAAGTTCTTCACTTTTAGCTGATTGTGTTGAATTGGAAAAATTGTTAGTAAGCATTATAAAATCATCAAAACAATAATTTTCAATTTTCCATTTTCAACTTTCAATTTACATGCGCCTGTGGCGAAATTGGCATACGCGCAAGATTTAGGTTCTTGTGCCTTATGGCGTGCAGGTTCGACCCCTGTCAGGCGCACCACGTCGGAATGGACTTATGCTCCGTTCCGATTTTTCTTTGGAGAAAAACCTCCGCTCTTGTCCTTACAAGATAACATACCTTGTCGCAGGGAACAGACGGATGGCTGCCGAAAGCGTATGGAAAGGTGTTGAGGTAACACAAAATAAGGAGATCAAAGAAATGGCCGTAACAGTGGGATCGGATTTGGAAATGCAATACAAATTCAATATAAAAGGCAACCGTAATTACAAAAATTTTAAAAAAATAAGAAAAAGCACTTGACTCTACAACCGTTATAGGGTTTAATATAAAGAGAGAAGATGAAAAACGAGGAGGAAAGACCGTTGGAACGGAATTTAACCACGGGCAGTGTGTTTCGGAATTTGATTTTATTTTCGTTGCCGTACCTGCTGTCTTACTTTTTACAAACCCTTTACGGCATGGCGGATTTGTTTATCATCGGGCAATTTGAAGGCGTGGCCAGTACCACGGCGGTATCGGTAGGGTCGCAGGTGATGCATATGCTGACGGTGATGATCGTTGGCCTTGCCATGGGTACGACGGTGTGCGTCGGCCAGGCGGTCGGCGGGGGGAACCAAAAGCAGGCGGCAAAGGAGATTGGCAACACGGTCACGTTATTTATGGCGGCGTCCATTTTGCTGACGGTTGTCCTTTTGGCGTTGGTGCGCCCGATTGTTTCTGTCATGTCAACCCCTGCAGAGGCGGTGGACGGAACGGTGCGGTACTTAACGGTTTGCCTGATCGGGATCCCGTTTATCACGGCTTATAATATTATCAGCTCCATTTTCCGCGGGCTGGGGGATAGCAAAAGCCCTATGTATTTTATTGCGGTGGCGTGTGCTGCCAATATTGGGCTGGATTATCTGTTTATGGGCGTGTTTCGGCTGGGCGCTGCCGGTGCGGCTCTGGGTACCACTGTAGCCCAGGCAATCAGCGTATGCGTTTCTCTGACGGTGATTGTGAAACGCCGTTTGATTGTGCTGTCCAAGGAGGATTTTAAGCCGGAACGCTCCGTTATGGGGAGACTGTTGAAGATCGGCGTTCCCGTTGCCATGCAGGACGGGCTGATTCAGGTGGCGTTTATTGTGATCACTGTGATTGTCAACCGGCGGGGACTAAATGATGCCGCAGCAGTGGGAATTGTGGAAAAAATCATTGGCTTTTTGTTCCTGGTACCCTCCTCCATGCTTTCGGCTGTGTCTGCCCTGGGGGCGCAGAACATCGGGGCGGGCAAACCGGAGCGGGCGGTGCAGACCCTTCGTTACGCCGTTCTGGTTGCCGTCTCCTTCGGGGTGTTGGTAACTGCCCTCATTCAATTGACCGCCGAACCGGTTGTGGCTTTGTTTACCGACCGGAACGGTTCCGGCGGGGAGGAGGTGATCCGCCTGGGCGGGCAGTATTTGCGGGGATATATTTTTGACTGTATTTTTGCGGGGATCCATTTTAGCTTCAGCGGTTATTTTTGCGCCTGCGGACGGTCCGGGATCTCCTTCCTGCACAATATTCTTACCATTGTGCTGGTGCGGGTGCCGGGGGCATATCTCACCTCTCTCCTGTTCCCGGCAACACTGTTGCCCATGGGACTGGCCACGGCGGGGGGATCCTTGCTTTCGGTCATTATTTGCGTGGCTGCCTTTCTGATCATAAGGAGGAGGGAGCGGGTGACGGCATGAGTGATAAAAACTTGTTTTCTATCGGAGATGTGGCGAGGCTTTTTCATATCAGCGTCAGCAGTCTGCGGCATTATGAGGAGGTGGGGCTGCTTTGCCCTGCCTATGTGAACCCGAAATCCGGCTACCGCTACTATGGGCCGGAGCAGTTTGAAGCGCTCAATACCATCCGGTATTTGCGGGCGCTGGATATGCCCCTGTCAGACATCCGGGATTTTTTGCAGAACCGGGAGATCGACCGGATTGAGGAAAAGCTGCGCAGACAGCGGGAAGCGGTGATCCGAAAGCAGCGGGAGCTGAAACGGATGGAGCGGAAGATTGACCACCGGTTACACTGGCTGGCAGACGCCCGGCGGGAGGCACTGGATAGAATTTGCCCGGTGCAGCTGCCGCCTTGCCGCATTGTATGGATTGAAAATCCCCTGAAAATTGAAGGCTATCAGGATATGGAAGCGCCCATCCGGAAATTGGATCGGCAGACCGGGGAAGCGATTGTGTTTCTTGGAAAGGTGGGGGTCGGTATTTCTGCCGATCATCTGGCGGAAGAGAAGTTCGGGCAATATGACGGGGTGTTTTTAACGCTGGATCAGGAGGACGCCTATGAGGGCAGGACCGTCACCCTGCCGGAAACCCTTGCCGTCAGAATCCGTTTTTGCGGCAGCCATACAGAGGCGCCGGCGCAATATAAAAAGCTGCTTGACTACATCAAGCAGCATTCTATGAAAATCATCGGTTTTTCCAGGGAAATTACCCTGATCGATTACGGGGTTACCAATGATCCCGATCAGTTTGTGACAGAAATTTGTATTCCGGTGCAGTCCATCCGGTGAGGGTTTATTTGGCACCGGTCGAGCCAAAGCCGCCGGTACCCCGGACGGTGTCGGACAATTCCTTTTCTTCCGTGAACTCGGCCTTTAAGAAGGGGGCGATCACCAGTTGGGCAATCCGTTCCCCGGCGGCAACCGTTCTGCTCACCTGAGAATGGTTAAACAGCGCTACCATGATTTCCCCCCGGTAGTCTGCGTCAATCACGCCTACCTTATTGGCGGGTGCTAAGCCCTGTTTGGTGGCAAGACCGCTTCTGGCATATAAAAAGCCACCGTAGCCCTCCGGAATTTCCATGGCAAGCCCGGTATGCGCCAGCACGGTCTGACCGGGGGCGATGACCGTTTCCTCCAGGGCGTATAAATCCGCACCGGCGGAATAAGCGGAGCCATAGGTGGGGAGGATGGCGTTTTCCTGTAATTTTTTCACTGCGATTTTCATGACATTCTTCCCTTCTGTGTTCATCTTTTGTCCCGAGGGTCTGTCCACGGCACGGCGCAACCCTGCTGCAGGGAGGTGGGGACATCCAGGATCCGCTGGTTTGCGGAGCCGCGGAAACGTAAATTCAAATCCTTCTGCGCTTCCAAAAACCGCCCGTCTACCAATACGTCCAGATAAGGCAGCAGCCCGTCCGTTCCGTCCCGCTCCAGCAGCTGTTCCCATAAATACCCGCTGTAAGCCCAAATGGTTTTTTGGGGATAGGTGCGGCGGACGGCTTTGACCAAGGGCAGCAGTTCTGCCTGATTTTCCGGCGCAAACGGCTCTCCGCCCAGCAGGGAAAAGCCCTTGATATAGGAGGGGGCAAGGGCGGAAAGCACTGCTTCCTCTGTTTCCTTGCCGTAGGGCTGCCCGTAGGCAAAATCCCAGGTTTCCTGATTAAAACAGCCCGGGCAATGGTGAGGACAGCCGCTGACAAACAGCGACACTCTCACCCCCGGTCCGTTAGCGATGTCATACGGTTTGATGGTTGCGTAGTTCATGAAGCGTTTCCCCTTTACAGATGCAGCACCCTGGCTTTGATTTCTTTGGTTTTTCCTACGTTCCAGAAATTCTCGCCCAAATACCCGCAGGTGCGGCGGGTTACATTCATTTTGTTGTGATCCTTATTGTGGCAAACGGGGCATTCCCATTCGTTATCGTCGTTGATGATGATTTCCCCGTCAAAGCCGCACACATGGCAGTAATCGCTTTTGGTGTTGAATTCCGCATACTGAATGTTGTGATAAATAAATTTCACCACGTCCTCCAGCGCTTCCAGATTGTTGCGCATATTGGGGATTTCCACATAGGAAATAGCGCCCCCGGAGGAAATGGTCTGGAACTGGCTTTCAAATTTAAATTTGGAGAATGCGTCAATCTTTTCCCGCACGTCCACATGATAGGAGTTGGTATAATACCCCTTATCTGTCACATCCGGGATGGTGCCGAACCGCTCCTGGTCAATCCGGGCGAACCGATAGCACAGGGATTCCGCCGGGGTGCCGTACAGGCCGAAGCCGATTCCCGTTTCCTCTTTCCATTGGTCGGTTGCCTGGCGGAGCCGATTCATCACCCGCAGGGCGAATTCTTCTCCTGCCGGCTGGGTATGGGAAACGCCCTTCATCAGCTTGGTGACCTCATAAAGGCCGATGTAGCCCAAAGAGATGGTGGAGTACCCGCCCTCTAAGAAACGGTCAATGGGTTCCCCTTTTTCCAGCCGTGCAATGGCGCCGTATTGCCAATGCACCGGGCTGACGTCTGACTTGACCCCCAAAAGGGCTCTGTGCCGGCACATCAGGGCTTCATAACAAAGCTCCAGACGTTCGTCCATCAGCTTCCAGAAAACCTCCTCGTCCCCTTTGGCTAAAATCCCGATCTGGGGGAGGTTCAGGCTGACCACGCCCTGATTAAACCGGCCTTCAAATTTATAGTTCCCGTTTTCGTCCTTCCAGGTGGACAAAAAGCTGCGGCAGCCCATGGGGCTGAACACGTTATTTTCATAATTTTCCCGCATTTTTTTGGCGGAAATATAATCCGGATACAACCGCTTTGCAGAGCATTTGACTGCCAGGCGGGTGATATAATCATACCGACCGCCCTGGAGGCAGTTATGCTCATCCAGCACGTAAACCAGCTTGGGGAAGGCGGGGGTAATATAGACGCCCTGCTCGTTTTTGATTCCTTCCAGCCGCTGGCGCAGAATTTCTTCAATAATCATGGCGTTTTCCTTCAGATATTCATCCTCCGGATCCAGGCACAAAAACAGGGTCACAAAGGGGGACTGACCGTTTGTGGTCATGAGGGTGTTGATCTGATACTGGATGGTCTGCACCCCGGAGCGCAGCTCGTCTACCACCCGTTCCCGGGTCAGCTTTTCCAGCATTTCCTCCGACAGCTCCCCGTCAACTGCTTCGCTGATGTGCTTTTTATACTTGACGTAGCTTTTCCGCAAATATTTCCCCAGATGGCGCACATCCACAGACTGCCCGCCGTACTGGCTGCTTGCCACGGCTGCAATAATCTGGGTCATCACCGTACATGCCACCTGAAAGCTTTTGGGGCTTTCAATCATTTTGCCGTTCATGACGGTGCCGTTGTCTAACATATTGCCGATGTCGATCAGGCAGCAGTTAAAAATCGGCTGCAAAAAATAATCGGCGTCATGAAAATGGAGCACTCCTTCTTCATGCGCTTTGGAGATCTTCTCCGGCAGGAGAATGCGCTTGGTTAAGTCCTTGGATACCTCCCCGGCGATCAGATCCCGCTGGGTGGCGGCTGCCACTGCGTTTTTATTGGAGTTTTCCTCCATTACGTCCTGATTGGAATTTTTAATTAAGGTCAAAATGGATTCGTCCGTGGTGTTTGCCTTCCGCACCAGGGCACGGGAATACCGATAAATAATGTAGATTTTTGCCAGCTGATAGTGCCCGTATTCCATCAGCTTTTTCTCGATCATATCCTGGATGTCCTCCACCAGAATGCGGGTACGGTTTTTGCTCTCTATGTAGGTTAAAATCTGCTCTATTTCCCGGTCGGTCGCCCGTTCCGAGACTTCTGTCTCTTGGTTTGCTTTTTGAATTGCAGTTACAATTTTTGCCCGGTCGTACGGAACTGCCCGACCGTCTCTTTTTACTACTTTCATTTTCCCCGATGCCTCCCTTCTTTATTTTTTTTTTGAGCAATTATTATCATACTCTATTTCTCTTAAAAAAACAGTTGCAATTGCAACTAAAATGTGATATTATCAAATATATAGTGATTTTTTTAAAAAGTAGACAATATATCTTGTGGAGGGAAGGATGATTATGAAAAAACCGGCTATTTTTTCCGGCATTACCCAATCGGAGATTGACGCCATGCTGAAATGCTTCGGAGCGCAGCGGAAAAGCTATTCCTGCGGGGATACGATTGTGATGTATGCCAATGAGTTTAACCGGATCGGCATTCTGCTGCGGGGAGAGGCAGAGCTGATCCGGTACGGGGAGGACGGCACCCGTACCATACTGGAGCGGTACGACCCGGATCATATTTTCGGAAAGCTGAATGTGATTCCGGAGGACGGCGCCTCCATTGTCTGCTCCCGGGATTGCGAGATGATTTCCTTTTCCTATTATCATTTGATTGACCGCTGCCCCAACGCTTGCCCCCATCACAGCACCCTGGTGGAAAATGTGCTGCAGCTGATGACCCGGCGGGCGCAGGCGCTGAGTACCCGGGTGGAAATTTTAAGCCGGCGCACCCTGCGGGGAAAGCTCACCGCTTATTTTGAAACCCTTGCCCGGCAGAACAACAGCCGTAAATTCACCCTCCCCTTTTCCATTAATGATTTGGCGGATTACCTGTGCGTGAACCGGAGCGCCATGATGCGGGAAATGAAGCACATGAAGGAGGAGGAGCTATTTACTTCTCACGGGAGGAATATTACCCTGCTGCACCTGCTCCCATAAGAGGGGACGGGAAAAAAGGCTGCGTCAAAAGCCAACCGGCTTTTGACGCAGCCCCGGACGGTTGAAAAAGTCGGTCAACCGTCATTGTTCTGCTGTTTTGCCTGTATCCTTAGTCGGTACAGCATGAATACGGCAGCGGCGGCGGAAAGAACCGCCACGATCTGTGAAATGCGGAAGGGACCCACATACAGGCTGTCTGTCCGCAGTCCCTCAATAAAGAACCTGCCCGCACCGTACCACAGCAGGTAATTCCAAAAGACCTTGCCCGGGAAGGTGCGTTTGCGGAGAAACAGGAACAAAAGCAAGCCGAACACCAACAGATCCCAGCAGGATTCATACAGGAAGGTAGGGTGTACCTCCATGATCCGACCGCCTGCGGTCAGGCTCATGCGCCAGGGGAGGGAGGTGGCGCTGCCGTAGGCCTCCGCATTGAAAAAATTCCCCCAGCGGCCGATTGCCTGCCCTAAAATTAACCCCACGCAGCAGCAATCCAGCATCTGATATGGGGGGATTTTTTTGCGTTTGCAAAAAATGAGCAGGGTGAGGACGGAGGCGATCACAGCACCGTAAATGGCGATGCCCCCTTCCCATAAATACAGGGCGGAGAGGGGATGGGCGCGGTATTCGCTCCAGCTGGTTGCTACATAATAGGTGCGGGCGCCCAGGATGGAGAGGGGAATTGCCCAAAGCAAAAAATCATAGATCACGTCGGGGGAAAGATCCACCTTCCTTGCCAGCCGCAGCACCACTGCCGTTCCGGCAGCCAATCCGGCTGCAAGAATCAGTCCGTACCAATAAATATTCCAGCCGAACAGCTGAAATGCCACCCGGTTGACGGTAAATTCCAGCCCCAAACCGGGGAACCCGATCGTATTTGTCATAAATGGAAGCCACCTTTCTTTTCTTTGGAATGTTCCGGGCTCTAAGAGCCGGAGATGACCGAAAGCACGGTAGTATCCGGGCAGAACACACGGTGCATCATGTCGTTGCAGTCCGCCACGCTCAGCTCGTTTAGCAGCAGAGGTGCGTCAAAGGGAGAGGAGCCGCGGAACAGAGAGCTGACAAAGTGGTGAGCAATCTGATCCACATGGTTATAAAGCCGGATACAGTCTCCCAGCACGATTTTTTTCGCACGGTTGAAATCCTCCTCTGCCAGTCCCTGCTGCCGGATTTTTTCCAGACCGCTGCGGATGGCGTCCGCAGAGCGGAAGGGATCCGGTGCGGATCCGCCCAGAATCAGGTGGGCAAATTCCCGCTCGCAGGAAACCTCCGTTCCGAAGGCGGGGGTGATCAGGCCTTTTGCGTACAGCTCCTGATACAGGGCGGAGCTTTTCCCCAGTACCGCCTCCAGCAGCACGGCGCAGGTTAGCTCCTGCCGGAGGAGATGTTCTTCCGGCTTCATCTTCATTCCCAGATAAAACAGAGGCTGGGCAACCGACATTTTCTGAGTGATTTCCTTTTGAAACACCCCTTCCGGTTCCTCCGGGCGGTAGCGCACGATGGGGGTGGCTTCCTGCCGGGGGACTGCCTCCGCTGCAATTGCCTCCACCTGCTCGGGGTTCACCTGCCCGGTGCAGAATAAAATCATGTTGGAGGGATGGTAAAAGGTGCGGTAGCAATCATAAAGCAGCTGGGGAGTGATTTTTGCGATGCTTTCCACCGTGCCGGCAATATCCCGGCGCACGGGGTTATTGTGATAGAGCGCCTCAATGGTATTAAAATAGCTGCGCCATTGGGGGTCGTCCTCATACATTCTGATTTCCTGCCCGATGATGCCCTGCTCCTTTGTCACATTTTCCTCTGTGAAATACGGGGTTTGTACAAAGCCCAGCAGGTGGCGCAGGTTGGTTTCAAAGCCGGAGGTGCAGGAAAATAAATAAGCGGTGGTCAAAAAGGAGGTAAAGGCGTTCGCTTCCGCTCCTGTTTCGGAGAATGTGGCGAAGGCGTCCGTTCCGTCCGGCTGCTCAAACATTTTGTGTTCCAGAAAATGGGCGACCCCATCGGGTACCTCCAGCCGTTTCCCGGTTCTGGGGTTCAAAAAATCAGCGTCTGCCGAGCCGTATTTGGTGGCGAAAATGGCGTAGCTTTTGGAATAATCCGGCTTGGGCAGCACATAAATTTTCAGCCCGCTGGGATGGGTGGTGTGGTACAGGGTTTCTCCCAATTGGGGACAGGTGATTTGGTTCATCATTGCTTCCCTCCCTGATTCTTTAAAAAGTAAACGGTGTGGAGCTGCACCTGCTGCGCCACTGCCTGAATTTCTTCCTTCGTGACGGCAGACAGGGCTTTCATCAGCTGCTCCGGCTCCCGGGGGTTTGGTAAAAGTGCCTGGGTCATGGCGTAGCTCAGTAACGCTCCGGGAGAATCCTTCATTGCCCGGAGACGGTTGGCAATGCTGCGCAGGGACAGCTTTTGCTCCTCATTGGTAAACTCCCCTTTGCGCATGGCGTCTGCCTGGAGCATAATCTCGTCATACGCTTCCTGAAATTTGTTACATTCAATGCCGGAGCTGACCAGCAGAATCCCCTTGAACCGTTCCAGACCGGAGTAGGCATAATAGGCAAGACTGCGTTTTTCCCGCACGTTTTGAAACAGCTTGGAATGGACATCCGCTCCGAAAATGCTGTTGTAAAGGTAGAGAGCGGGGAAGGCGGGGTCGTCTGCGCCGACGCCGGTGGTAAAGCCCAGGCAAAGCTTGCCCTGATTTACCTCCATTTCCTCCGTCACCGTCTGAGGGGCGGGAAGGGGGGCGGTCAGGCGGGTTTGGGGCAGCGCCCCCCGGGGGGCAAAATGCTCGGTAAAGAAGGGGATGACCTGCTCCGGTTCTACCTCTCCACATAAAAAGACGTCCATGGAACTGGAAAGAATCTCCTGATAATGCCGGTACAGCCCTTGGGGAGTGAGGGATACCAGATCCTCAATTTTACCGTATTCATAAATCCCGAACGGCTCCTGACGGCACATTTCTTCATAGCACCGTTCCCGGGCGTAGGTTTTTTTATCATTCACCCGATTTTGAATTTTCTGCTTTAAATTTTCCCGTTCGATCCGGAACAGCTCCGGCGAAAAGCCCCCCTCCTGAACCAGAGGCTGGGCGATGACCTGGCAGAGCAGCCGGACGGCCGCTTGTTCTGTTCCCTCCTCGCCGGTATACCGATCCTTCAGATAGCTTAAACCGAAGGAAAGGGCGGCGGTTTCCCCTTGCTTTACAATATCCGCCGAAAGGCTTGCGCCGAACAGCTCGTCCAATGCCCGGTTGAGGGCTAAGGGGGTGGGATACTGTGCGGTTGCGCTTTTGAGCAGGCGGGTAATCAATGCGTTTTGCGCCGCCTCCTCCCGACAGAGGGGCCGGTAAAGATTCACCCGGACGCTGACTGTCTTAAACTGCTTGGCGGGAATCACAAAAAAGCGAATCCCGTTTTGAATGATGGGTGCTTGCATGAACATAACTCAACTCCTGTTCCGCCGCCCTGCGCCGGCAAGAATAATAGGCAGGGATGTTTTTTAATCAAATAATCCGTCGCTGCAATAAATGTGTTCCCGGCAAATCTGATAGTCCCAAGGAGTTTCCTTACAAAAATGTGACAGAACCAGTTCGGGATTTAAATTTTCGGTATTGCCGGCGGCAAGGCGCAGCGTCAGCACGCCGTCCTGATAGGAAGTGCGGTGAATCATGGGCATAATGTCTACCTCCTTCATCCCCCGCTTGCTCTTTTTGGGAACCACCAGGGAGGGCTGACCAAAAAATGCGTCTACCTCCTCCGGGGAGGGCAGGGGGGAATGAAAGGTCACCGAGTATTCCGCCTCGGTGATTTCCGCCGGCTTGTGTACCGGAGCGGCGGCGCCGGTCACTGTAAAGCCCGGGGGCAGTGCTCGATCCAGCCGTTCGGCGGCTTCCTCATAGGAAATCTCTTCTGCAAAGCCGATGTCCACCATTTCACAGTTGCTGGTAAAGCCCAGAGACAGGGGCATTAAAAAGGAAATGATGGGGTGGGGATTAAAGCCCTGGGAATAGGCAATGGGCAGCCGGGAGCGGCGCAGCGCCCGGATAAAGGCACGCAGCGTATCCAGATGGGCAATGTATTTCAAAGCGTCGCCTTTTTTATATTGTAACCGAATCACAGCCATTTTATTTCATCTCCCCTTTTTTGTATTTCATGCAAATGCCGGTTTCCCAGCAATCCGCTCCGCATTTGTTGCAGGCGGTGAGGCAGGGCTTGGTGGTTTTGCTTTCATGCGCCCGCCGGTTTTCCCGGATCAGAAAGTCCCTGGTGACGCCTACGTCAATATGATCCCACGGGAACACCTCGTCATAAGAGCGGGTGCGGCCGGTGTAAAAATCCGGGTCGATGCCGCATTCGGCAAAGGTCTCCATCCAGGTATCGTATTTAAAAAATTCTGTCCAGCCGTCCATTTTGCAGCCCTTTTTCCAGGCGGTGTAAAGCACCTTTGCCAGGCGCCGGTCACCCCGGGCAAAAATGCCCTCCAGCCGGCTGGTTTTGGAATCGTGATACTGGTATTTGATCACCTTGGAATGAATGTTTTCACCCAACAGCTTTTGCTTTTCCCGAATGGTTTCTATGCTGTCCTGCTTTTCCCAGGAAAAGGGGGTAAAGGGCTTGGGGATAAAGGAAGAGGAGCTGACGGTAATCCGCGGGTTGCCGGGGCGGCTTTTCCGATCCAGCTCATAATACTGATCCAACGCCAGGTGCGCCAGCTCGCCGATGGCGGCAACGTCCTCCTCCGTTTCGGTGGGCAGGCCGATCATGAAATATAATTTAATCCCGCTCCAGCCGTTTTCAAAGGCGAGGCGGACGGAAGAAAGCAAATCCTCTTCCGTAATATTTTTATTGATCACGTCCCGCATCCGCTGGGTGCCTGCCTCGGGGGCAAAGGTAAAGCTGGATTTCCGCTGCTTTTGAATCCGGTTGATCAGCTCCAGATGAAAGGAGTCCAGCCGGAGGGAGGGCAGGGCGATGTTGGTGCGGTTTTGCTCGGCATGGGCTAAGAGGGTGTCGGTCAGCTCGGAAAAATGAGAGTAGTCCCCGGTGCTTAAAGAGGTGAGAGACAGCTCCTCATAGCCGGTGTTTGCCATGAGCCGGTCGGCGCAGTCGGTCAGCACCCCGGCGCTTTTTTCCCGCACAGGGCGGTAAATGATCCCCGCCTGGCAAAAGCGGCAGCCCCGGGTACAGCCCCGGAACACCTCC
>CAKSSZ010000009.1 GCA_934489915.1 uncultured Clostridia bacterium
GCAGGATTCCTGTGACTTTATTATTTCCACTACTTCTTTAGAGGGATATCGCATGGATCGGGATAGGATCACGATAGGGCACCTGCTGGAAGCGGGGGATATTCAAAAGATTGAAACGGAAATGCGAAAAATACGGTCTGAAAAGAAAATCGGCGTACAGCGAATGATGCCTCACATTGAGTTGTTCAGCCGAGAGTTGATGTTTCCCCGGTGCGGCTGCTCTGATAAGCAGGGACTGCTGCACGAAATGTGTCAGCGTCTGGAAAGCTTGGGTTATGTGACGCCGAATTTTGAAGCTTCCGTACTGGAGCGGGAAAAGAGCGCACCGACTGATCTTGGAAAAGGGTTTGCACTGCCTCACGGGCTGCGGGATTATGTGAACCATTCGGTGGTGGCGGTTGCCACGCTGAAAACGCCGATAGAGTGGACGCAAAATGCCCGGGTGGATGTGGTATTTCTGATTGCCTTTGACCCGGAGGAGGACGAGCAGGTAACAGAGAGAATGATGGGATTTTATCGGTCCATTGTTTCCTTCATGGAGGATGACGCAGCGTGCGACAAATTGCGGCGTATGGAGGAGCCGAGGGATCTGATGCAACGATTAGAACAGTGGTAGGAGGGATTGGTTATGGTAGAGGTAACATATCAAATCAAAAATGAAGAAGGACTGCATGCCAGACCGGCGTCTGATTTTTGCAAGGCGGCTTCCCGGTTCCAGTGCAGCATTACCGTCTGTAAGGATGGAGAAGAATTTGAAGCAAAAAGCATTTTGATGGTATTGTGCATGGGTGCAGAGCAAGGAGATGTGATCACCATCAAGGCGGATGGAGTGGATGAGCAGGAGGCCGTTGATACGCTGGTGGCCACCTTGGATATGGAGTGATGAAAATGAAGGTATTACAAGGAATTGCCGGTGCGCCGGGGGTGACGTCGGCTCCGATTCTCTATTACGAAAAGAAAAAAACAAAGGGAGAGAAGCTGCCCTTTGATCAGGTGGCGGCAAAAGCTCTGGAGCAGGTGAGAGCCTTGCGGGAAAAGACCTTCTCGGAGCTAGGGGAAGAAAAGGCAAAAATTTTTTCTGCTTATGAAATGCTGCTGGAGGATCCCATGCTGATGCAGCCCATCGGTACAAAAATCGAGGCGGGCACAGAGGAACGGGAGGCTGTGTTACAGGTGACAGAGGAGATGGCGTCTGTACTGGCGGCAAAAAAGAACGAGTATTTGCGGCAGCGGGCAGACGATATCCGTTATATCGGAACGCTCCTATGCGATCTGATGGACGGAGCTGAGGCGGAGTTTTCCTTCCCGGCAGAAGCGGAGCAGTATATCATAGCCGCTCGGGAACTGACCCCGGTAGATACTATGCTGTTTGACCGCAGCCGACTGGCCGGCTTGGTGACCCAGCTGGGGGGCGCTGCCTCTCATACGGTGATTTTGGCGAAATCCTTAGGAATTCCGGCGGTGGTAGGGGTACATGACTTGGATCGAAGCGTCCACCTGCAGGAGGGCTTTTTGGATGGATATCAAGGCAGGCTGACGGTTGCGCCGGAGGAAGCGGAAAAGCAGGAATATGAGGCTAAAATCCGGGAAGAACGGCGTTTTACCGAGATGCTGACAGAATTAAAGCAATCCCAGGCTAAAACCGCAGACGGCTGCCCCATTGCTGTGGCAATTAATATCGGAAAACCGTCAGACTTGCGGGGAATGGAAGAGGAAGCGCTTTGCGGAGTCGGCCTGTTCCGGACAGAATTTTTATATTCCTCCGCCAGACAAAAGCCTACCGTAGAAGAGCAGATTGCAGCTTATCGGGAGGTGATTGAAAA
This sequence comes from uncultured Clostridia bacterium, assembly GCA_934489915.1. Classification (GTDB taxonomy): domain Bacteria; phylum Bacillota; class Clostridia; order HGM11514; family HGM11514; genus SIG438. Next base: position 1,824 of record CAKSSZ010000009.1, read on the forward strand.
AGTTGCGCCGGAGAGTGTGACCATTCGTACCCTGGATATCGGCGGCGATAAAAAAATTGATTATCTGGAGTTAAAGCCGGAGGAAAATCCCTTTTTGGGGAACCGTGGAATTCGGCTGTGCTTAAACCACCCCGATCTGTTCCGGGAGCAGCTGCGTGCGCTGCTGATTGCCGGAGCGAAGGAGGGCGTAAAGCTGATGCTCCCTATGGTAACCTGCCTTTCTGAGGTGCGGGGAACCAAAGAGCTGATTGCGTCTGTGATCCGGGAGCTGGAGCAGGAGGGAATCGACTGCTGCCGTCATCCGAAGGTAGGGATTATGATTGAAACCCCCGCAGCTGCGATTATGGCGGATGTATTTGCCGATCAGGTGGATTTTTTCAGCATCGGAACAAACGATCTGGTGCAATATTTGATGGCGGCGGATCGGGGGAACGGGGAGGTAGAAGCCCTGTATAACCCGTATCATCCGGCGGTGCTGCGGATGATTGCACAGGTGATCAGGTGCGGTGAGCGAGCAGGAATTGAGGTCAGCGTTTGCGGAGATCTGGCGGCAAATACAGAGTTTACCGAGCTGCTGATTGGATTTGGTTTAAAAAAATTCAGCGTGCCTCTCCCCATGACCGGGCGGCTGAAATATGTAATTTCAACGGTAGATACTGGGAAAGCCAAGGAATTGGCAGAACGGGTTCTGGGAGCGGATGAAACCGCTGAAATTAAAAAAATAATGAAGGAACGAGGTGGAGCAAGATGAGTATTTCTGATGTGTTAAAGCAGGAAAACATTGCCCTCTGTTTGGAGGCGGCCTCTAAGGAGGAGGCGTTGGAAAAGCTGACCGAGCTTCTTTATCAAAACGGAAAGCTGAATGACAAACAGGCATTTTTAGAGGATGTGTTAAAGCGTGAGGCGGTTTCCACCACCGGGATCGGAAACGGAATTGCCATTCCCCACGGAAAATCCTCCAGTGTGAAGGAGACCACCGTTGCCATCGGCCGGTTGAGCCGGGAAACGGAGTGGGAAAGCGTAGATGATCAGCCGGTGCAGCTTGTGGTGCTGCTGGCGGTGAACGATCAGGATAAGAACGGCGTTCATGTCCGGCTGCTTTCGGAAATGGCAAGGAAGCTGGCTTCTGCGGAAAATTGCCGGCAGCTGTTAGAAGCAAAGACGGCAGAAGAAATCATTACTGTATTTTCAAAGTGAAGGAGGAACCAACTATGAAGATTGTAGGCATTGCAGCTTGTACGTCCGGGATTGCTCACACCTATATTGCAAAGGAAAAGCTGGTGACGGCTGCCCGTGAGCTGGGACATGAGGTGCATATTGAAACCCAGGGAACCATCGGAACAGAGGATGAGCTGACGGCGCCGGAGATTCAGGCGGCGGATGTGGTCATCATTGCAGCTGATATTAAGGTAGGCGGAAAGGATCGGTTTAAGGGAAAGCGTATTGTGGAGGTTCCCACGCATATTGCCATTAAGTCACCCAAGGCGCTGATCGGGAAAATTCAGGAGGAATTAAACAAATAACAGAATAAAAATACGAGGAGGAAAAGAGATGTTAAAAAAGTTACAGTTGAAAAAACACGCATTAACCGGAATTTCTTTCATGCTGCCCTTGGTGGTAGCGTCGGGCTTATTGATTGCCATCGGGAATATTTTCGGCGGGAATCCGGATACCATTTCCAATTATAAAGAAGGCTATAATATCTGGCAGGCCGCGGTCACCTTGGGCGTTTACGGGATGGGGCTGCTGCCCGGGGTAATGGGTGCGGCAATTGCTTATTCCATTGCAGACCGCCCCGGTATTGCTCCCGGCTTGCTGATGGGAATGATTGCTCAGAACATGGGCGCAGGATTTTTAGGCGGTATGCTGGGCGGTTATTTGGCCGGATATTTTGTGGAATTTTTGAAAACTCATTTGAAGGTACCCAAGTGGGCGCAGGGGCTGATGCCCATGATGATTGTTCCCCTGCTGTCCTCCGTGGTGATCGGTTTGATTATGTTCTTTGTGGTGGGCGGCCCGATTGCGATGCTTTCGGAGAGCCTGACTGATTTACTGAAAAATATGCAGACCGGTTCCAAGGGAATTTTCGGTGCGGTGATGGGCGCTATGGCGGCCTTTGATTTCGGCGGTCCTGTGAATAAGGTTGCTTCTCTGTTTGCAGACGGTCTTTTGATGGATGGGGTATACGGACCGGAGGCAGTGAAAATCTGCGCTTCCATGATCCCTCCCTTTGGCGTGGCGCTGTCCTGGTTGATCCGGAGAGCGAGATATACCAAAAGCGAAACAGATAACATTAAAATTGCGTTTCCCATGGGGATTTGCATGATCACAGAAGGGGTAATTCCCATTGCGGCGGTTGACCCCATTCGTGTGATTGCCTCCTGCTCCATCGGTGCGGCAGTGGGCGGAGCGCTGATTATGATTCTCAATGTTGGTTCAATGGTTCCTTCCGGCGGAATGTTTATTGTTCCGGCGATGATCAATCCGGGCGGATTTATGCTTGCCCTGACGGCAGGAACTGTTGTAACGGCGCTGCTGCTGGTGCTGCTGAAAAAGGACGCAAAAGCGGAGGACGCAGTGGTATTGGATGAGGAAGAGGAGGAAGTGGATCTTTCTCAAATTAAAATTGGATAGGAAGTGAGTTCGGAATGTATGTTTCCATGAAAAATATGCTTCGGGACGCCAATGAAAATCACTACGCAGTGATGGCGATTAACTGCTTTAACCTGGAAACGGCACGGACGGTCATTCGTGCGGCGGAGCAGTCAAACGCACCGATTATTATTAATATTTATTATGAACATTTGCTGTACCACTGTGGAAGCGATTTGATTGCCCCTCTGGTACGGCGATTGGCAGAACAGGCTTGCGTAAGCGTGGCATTGAATCTGGATCACGGGCAGGAAAAGGATTATATTATCAAGGCCATTGACGATGGGTTTTCCTCTGTGATGGTGGATGCCTCCCGGTTTGGCCTGGAGGAAAATATTCAAATGACCCGGGAAATTGCCGAATATGCTCATGAAAGAGGCGTTAGTGTGGAAGGGGAAATCGGCCGTCTGGGTGCAACGGACGGCAACGCCCTCACCCAGGACGATATGTATACCGATCCGGAGCAGGCGAAGGACTTCTTTACCCGTACCGGGATTGACGCACTGGCCATTTCCATCGGTACCTCCCACGGAAATTATCCGGAAGGCTGGGTTCCGGAATTTGATCTGGATCGGCTGCAGGAAATCAAACGCCGAACCGGCGCCCCGCTGGTACTCCACGGCGGTTCCGGGTCGGGAAAAGAGAATATTGTCAACTCTGTAAAGTATGGAATTAATAAAATCAATGTCGGGTGCGACTTTATGAATGCCAACCGTGACGCAGTAGCACGGCTGCTGAAGGAACATCCGGAAATCAATTATTTTGACCTGATTCATCAGGCTGCGCAGGACAGCGAGGAGCTGGTGCGTTATTATATCGGGCTGTCCGGCTCGGAGGGTAAAAATAAAAATTTTTAAAGGAGATGTTAGATCATGTTAATAAATATGAAGGAAATGCTGCGGGTTGCAGATCAGAATGAATTTGCGGTGCCTGCCTTTAACATTGGCAGCGAGGCTATTTTAAAGGGTGTTGTGGAAAGCGCTAACGAAAAGAATGCGCCGGTCATTTTGGCCATTCATCCCACGGAGCTTGAATTTTTAGGGGACAGCTTTATTAAAACCTGTATTGAAGAGGCTTACAAATCTCCTGTTCCGATGGTGATTCATCTGGATCACGGCGGCAAGTTTGAGGAGGTGCTGCGGGCGATTCGCTGCGGGTTTACCTCGGTTATGATTGACGCTTCTCATATGCCTTATGAAGATAATGTGGCAATTACCAAAAAGGTGGTTGAGGTGGCGCGGGTATCCGATGTTTCGGTAGAAGGTGAGCTGGGTACCATCGGCAACACCGGTGAGTCCTATGAAGGCGGTACCAGTAAAATTATTTATACCGATCCGGAGCAGGCCAAGGACTATGTGGAGCAAACGGGGATTGATTCCCTGGCGGTGGCCATCGGCACAGCTCACGGTATTTATCCGAAGGATATGAAGCCGGAATTAAAGTTGGATTTATTAAAGGTAATTCGGGATACGGTGGACGTTCCTCTGGTGCTCCACGGCGGTTCCAGCAATCCGGACAAGGAGATTGCCGAATCGGTGAAAATCGGGATTTCCAAAATTAATATTTCCAGCGATATTAAATTTGCTTTCTATAAAAAGTGCAGAGAAGTGCTGGCGGAAAATCCGAAATGGATCGAACCCAACGCCATCTATCCCCCTTGCATCAAGGCGATGAGAGAGGTTGTGGAGTTCAAGATGAATTTGTTTAACGATATCGGCAAAGCAGAGCTTTACAAATAACGCCAACCCCTTCTTGAAAAGCCGCAGCGTTTTCCCCCAATCATAAGGCTGCGGCTTTTTCTTTTATTGTTGCGGTGTTATGCACACGCCCATGGACGCAGTTCGATTGCTTGAATATGTGCAAATAACACCAACCCGCAAGAAAACAATCTCAAAAATAATCCAATTTTTTTAGGAAAGACGGAGAGACAGCAGCCAAATTTGGTTCGCTGCTCTCTTTTTTCAGGCTTTGTGATTATTACCAAAAAAATCGGGTAAACTATAGGTTGCCATGCTTATTTAATAGAAACGATTTTTTTTACAAGTTTTTTTCAATTTTTCCTTGACAAATGATTTTTACTATGATACTATATAAAATTGCTATCGTATGATAAAAGGGATTTTTTACGGTTTTCCTCACAAAAAAGGGAAACCTTGGAAATTTTCTCTTTGTGATATTCATGCAAAACAGAGGTAAAATAAATCAATGAGGTGAGGTTGCTTATGGTACATCCGGTAAAGCTGGGCAAGAATACCCGTATGAGCTACGGCCGCATTAACGAGGTTCTGGAAATGCCCAACCTGATTGAAATCCAAAAGGATTCCTATCGGTGGTTCATTGAAGGTGGCTTGCAGGAAGTGTTTGACGACATTTCTCCTGTAACCGACTATGCCGGAAATTTGATTCTGGAATTTCTGGACTACAGCATACATAAGGAGGAAGCAAAGTTCTCTGTTGCGGAATGTAAAGAACGGGACGCAACGTATGCTGCACCCTTGAAGGTGAAGGTTCGCCTGATCAATAAGGAGACGGGCGAAATCAAAGAACAGGAAATTTTCATGGGCGATTTTCCGCTGATGACTCCGGCAGGTACATTTATCATCAACGGAGCGGAGCGTGTCATCGTCAGCCAGTTGGTGCGTTCTCCCGGTATTTATTATGATATGCAAAATGAAATCAAAACAGGGAAAGAGCTGTTCAGTGCAACGGTGATCCCGAACCGCGGCGCATGGCTGGAATATGAAACGGATGTGAACGATATTTTCAGCGTCAGAATTGACAGAACCAGAAAGCTGCCGGTTACGACGCTGATTCGTGCGCTGGGCTACGGCACGGACGCACAGATTAACGAGCTGTTCGGCTATGACGATAAAATCATGGCAACCCTGGAAAAGGATACGGCAAGCAACACCGAAGAAGCATTGATTGAAATTTATAAAAAGCTGCGCCCCGGCGAGCCGCCTACGGTTGACAGCGCCCGGTCTCTGCTGTACGGTTTATTCTATGACAGCCGCCGGTATTCTCTGGCAAAGGTTGGCCGGTATAAATTTAATCTGAAGCTGGGCCTAGCAAAGCGGATCCGCCATCAGAAGCTGGCAGAAGATATTGTAAACCCCTATACCGGTGAAATTATGGAAAAAGCCGGAACGGTGCTTACCCGTGAGCAGGCAGAGGAGTTGGAAGCAGCCGGCATCAATGAAGTATGGCTGGATATGGACGGCAAGAAAATTAAGGTATTCTCCAACAGTATGGTGGATTTGAAAACCTTTGTGGATTTCAATGTGCCGAAAATTACCGAAAAGGTATACTTCCCGGCACTGCGTGAATTGATGGAAGAAAATGAGGATGAGGAGTCCTTAAAGAAAGCCATTGAAGAACATGTGGATCAGCTGATCCCGAAGCATATTATTTTGGAAGATATTATGTCTTCTATTAACTATTGCAACAATCTGGCATACGGATTGGGAACAACTGACGATATCGACCATTTGGGGAACCGCCGGATCCGTGCCGTAGGCGAGCTGCTGCAAAATCAGTTCCGGATCGGTCTGGCAAGAATGGAACGTGTGGTTCGGGAAAGAATGAGCATTCAGGATTTGGATATTGTAACGCCTCAGGCGCTGATCAATACCAAGCCGGTGATTTCTTCCATTAAGGAATTTTTCGGTTCTTCTCAGCTGTCTCAGTTTATGGATCAGCCTAATCCGCTGGCAGAACTGACGCATAAGAGAAGATTATCCGCTTTGGGACCGGGTGGCTTGAGCCGTGACCGTGCCGGATTTGAGGTGCGTGACGTTCACTATTCTCATTACGGCCGTGTTTGCCCCATTGAAACGCCGGAAGGTCCGAACGTCGGCTTGATTAACTCCCTGGCTTCCTTTGCCCGGATCAATCAATACGGATTTGTGGAGTCTCCGTATCGGAAGGTGGACAAGGCAACCGGAGTGGTTACCGATGAAGTGGAATATATGACGGCAGATGTGGAAGACCAGTATACCGTGGCGCAGGCAAATGAAGAGCTGGATGAAAACGGCAGATTTGTTTCTAAAAAGGTATCTGCCCGCCGCAGACAGGAAATTTCCGAGTTTGACAGCAGCGAGATTGATTATATGGACGTTTCTCCCCGGCAGCTGGTCTCGGTGGCAACGGCGTTGATTCCCTTCCTGGAAAACGACGACGCAAACCGTGCGCTGATGGGTTCTAACATGCAGCGTCAGGCAGTGCCCCTGTTAAAAACAGATTCTCCGATTGTCGGAACGGGAATGGAATATAAATCCGCAAAGGATTCCGGCGTTGTGGTATGTGCTGACCATGGCGGCGTTGTGAAAAAGGTAAGCGCAGATCAGATTGTTATTACCACGGACGAAGGCGGCGAGGATACCTATAAGCTGCTGAAGTTTATTCGTTCCAACCAGGGTACCTGTATCAACCAGAGACCCATTGTAGTGGAAGGGGAACGGGTGGAAACCGGGGACATTATTGCAGACGGTCCCTCCACCGATAACGGTGAGCTGGCGTTGGGACGGAATATCCTGATCGGGTTCATGACCTGGGAAGGATATAACTACGAGGACGCTATCCTGATTAACGAGAAATTGGTGAAGGAGGATGTATTTACCTCCATCCATATTGAAGAATATGAAGCAGAATCCCGTGATACCAAGCTGGGGCCGGAGGAAATTACCCGGGATATCCCCAACGTGGGTGACGATTCCTTAAAGGATCTGGATGAACGGGGGATTATCCGCATCGGTGCAGAGGTTCGTGCCGGAGATATTCTGGTCGGTAAGGTGACCCCTAAGGGCGAAACCGAGCTGACGGCTGAGGAGCGCCTGCTGCGTGCCATCTTCGGGGAAAAGGCACGAGAGGTGCGGGATACCTCCCTGCGGGTTCCTCACGGTGAGTACGGAATCATTGTGGACGTAAAAATCTTTACCAAAGATAACTGTGACGATCTCCCCCCGGGAGTGAATCAGATTGTGAGATGCTACATTGCGCAGAAGAGAAAGATTTCTGTGGGTGATAAAATGGCAGGACGGCACGGAAATAAGGGTGTTATTTCCCGGATCCTGCCGGAAGAGGATATGCCCTTCCTGCCGGACGGTACACCGCTGCAAATTGTGCTGAATCCTCTGGGCGTACCTTCCCGTATGAATATCGGGCAGGTGCTGGAAGTGCATTTGGGTTATGCCGCAAAGGCGCTGGGCTGGAAGATTGCCACCCCGGTATTTGACGGTGCCACCGAGGAAGATATTATGGAAGCACTGGAGAGCGCAGGGTGCAGCCCCAACGGAAAGAGCCTGCTGTATGACGGCCGTACCGGCGAACCCTTTGATAACCCTGTTACCGTGGGTTATATGTATATGTTAAAGCTGGTTCACCTGGTTGACGATAAGATTCATGCCCGTTCTACCGGTCCTTACTCTTTGGTCACCCAGCAGCCTCTGGGCGGTAAAGCACAGTTCGGCGGTCAGCGTTTCGGTGAAATGGAAGTTTGGGCATTGGAAGCATACGGCTCCGCTTATACCTTGCAGGAAATTCTGACGGTGAAGTCGGATGACGTTGTGGGACGTGTTAAGACCTATGAAGCGATTGTAAAGGGAGAAAATGTACCCAAGCCCGGTATTCCGGAATCCTTCAAGGTATTGATTAAAGAGCTGCAGAGTCTGGCGCTGGATGTCCAGGTGCTGGACGAAGACGGCAACGAAGTGGAACTGAAGGAATCCATGGATGAAGAATTTGCAGATATGCCGGAAATCGATCCGGAAGAAAAGAAAAAGCTGATGAATCATTACGGGGAAGAGCATTTCCCGCCGGAGGAAATGGATGATGCGGACGCACTCCTCAGTGTGCTGGACGCATTGGACGAGAAAGAAGAGCCGGATGATGATTTATTTGCGGATGAAGCGGATTTTTCCGATGATTTTGACGACGACTTCGACGATGATGACGATGACGACGATCTTGATTTTTAAGGGAGGTAAGAAGAATGGGAGAATATGAAAATTTTGATGCCATCAGAATCGGGCTTGCCTCACCGGAACAAATCAGAGCCTGGTCTCACGGCGAAGTAAAGAAACCCGAAACCATCAATTACAGAACCTTAAAGCCGGAGCGGGACGGGTTGTTCTGCGAGCGTATTTTCGGGCCGCAGAAAGACTGGGAGTGCCACTGCGGAAAGTATAAACGGGTTCGTTATAAAGGCATTGTCTGCGACCGCTGCGGCGTTGAAGTAACCAAATCCAAGGTGCGCCGGGAACGGATGGGGCATATCGAGCTGGCGGCTCCCGTGTCTCATATTTGGTATTTCAAGGGCGTACCCAGCCGGATGGGGTTGCTTTTGGATATGTCTGCACGGCTGTTGGAAAAGGTGCTGTATTTTGCCTCTTACGTGGTTATTGAACCGGGCAAAACACCGCTGATGGAACGGCAGGTGCTGTCTGAAAAGGAATATCGGGACTATTTGGATAAATACGGCGACCGGTTCCAGGCAGGAATGGGAGCAGAGGCAGTGAAAGAGCTGCTCAAGCGCATTGATCTGGAGCAGTTGTCCAAGGAACTGAAGGCTGAGCTGGAGGAAGCCTCCGGACAGAAGAAGGTTCGTATTATTAAACGGCTGGAGGTTGTGGAAGCATTCCGGATGTCCCACAACGATCCCTCCTGGATGATCATGGACGTAATTCCGGTGATTCCGCCGGAAATCCGCCCCATGGTACAGCTGGACGGCGGTCGCTTTGCCACCAGTGATTTGAATGATTTATACCGCAGAATCATCAACCGGAATAATCGGTTGAGAAAACTGCTGGAATTGGGCGCACCGGATATTATTGTGCGCAATGAAAAAAGAATGCTGCAGGAAGCAGTAGACGCACTGATTGATAACGGCCGTCGGGGAAGACCCGTAACCGGTCCCGGAAACCGGGCGTTAAAATCCCTGTCCGATATGCTGAAAGGAAAGCAGGGACGGTTCAGACAAAACCTGCTGGGAAAGCGTGTTGACTATTCCGGCCGTTCCGTTATCGTTGTCGGACCCGAACTGAAAATGTATCAGTGCGGCTTGCCGAAGGAAATGGCGCTGGAGCTGTTCAAGCCCTTTGTGATGAAGCGGCTGGTGAAGGAAGGCAAGGCGCATAATATCAAGAGCGCAAAACGAATGGTAGAACGGGTGAAGGATGAGGTTTGGGACGTACTGGAGGATGTGATTAAAGAACATCCGGTGCTGTTAAACCGTGCGCCTACATTGCACCGACTGGGCATTCAGGCATTTGAGCCGGTCCTGGTGGGAGGAAAGGCGTTAAAGCTCCATCCTCTGGTTTGTACCGCATATAATGCGGACTTTGACGGCGACCAGATGGCAATCCATCTGCCCTTGTCTGCGGAGGCACAGGCAGAAGCCAGATTCTTAATGCTGTCTGTCAATAACCTGTTAAAGCCTCAGGACGGACACCCGGTGACCGTTCCGACCCAGGATATGGTTCTGGGCAGCTATTATCTGACCTTGGTCAAAGAAGGAGATCCCGGCGCCGGCAAGGTGTTTGCGGATGTGGATGAAGCGTTGATGGCATATGCCAATCATGTGGTTACCCTCCATGCGCCCGTGAAGGTGCGGATGACCAAAGAAGTGAAGCTGCAGGGGCAGGAACACGGCGAGATGCAGTCTAAAATTGTGGACGCAACCGTCGGTCGGTTGATTTTCAACGAGTTCATCCCGCAGGATTTGGGATATGTAAAACGGTATGATGAAAACGGCGAGCCTACCGAAGATTATTTTAATCTGGAAATTACCCGTTTGGTTACCAAGGGCGAGCTGAGTAAGATTGTAGATAAGTGCATTAAGGTGCATGGTACCACCGAAACAGCCGAAGTGCTGGATCATATTAAGGCGCTGGGCTTTAAATATTCCACCCGGGGCGCAATCACCATCAGCGTGTCGGATATGGAAATTCCGGAAGCCAAAAAACCGTTGCTGGCAGAAGCGGAACAAAAGGTGGAAGTAATTACCAAACAGTTCCGTCGGGGCTTTATTTCCGACGAGGAGCGGCATAACCTGGTCATTGACACCTGGAACGAAACCAGCAACAAGGTAACCGACGCATTGATGTCCAAGCTGGATGCGTTAAACCCCATTTACATGATGGCTCACTCCGGAGCCCGCGGTAGCGTAAATCAGATTCGTCAGCTGGCCGCTATGCGTGGTCTGATGGCAGATACCACCGGTAAAACCGTAGAAATGCCTATTCGGGCAAACTTCCGTGAAGGTCTGACCGTATTGGAATACTTTATTTCCTCTCACGGTGCCAGAAAGGGTTCTGCGGATACGGCGCTCCGTACTGCCGACTCCGGTTACCTGACCCGCCGTTTGGTTGACGTTTCCCAGGATGTGATTATCCGGGAAGAGGATTGCGGCACCCATGAAGGAATTATGGTGCGTGAAATCAAAGGCATCGAGCCTTTGGCAGAACGGCTGACCGGCCGCTATCCGGCAGAGGATATTACCGATCCTGTCAGCGGGGAAGTGCTGGCAAGCCGGGAAGATAAAATGAGCGAGGAGCAGGCAGAAAAAATTGTGAAGGCGTATGAAGCAGCCGGCGTTGTCAATCCGGAATTCAAAATCCGTTCGGTATTGAATTGCCATGCTAAGGTTGGCGTTTGCGCTCATTGCTACGGTGAAAACCTGGCTACCCGCCGGGAAGTGAATATTGGTGAAGCGGTTGGAATTATTGCGGCTCAGTCCATTGGTGAGCCGGGTACGCAGCTTACTATGAGAACCTTCCACACAGGCGGTGTTGCCGGTGACGATATCACACAGGGTCTGCCCCGTGTAGAAGAATTGTTTGAAGCCAGACGGCCGAAGGGCTTGGCAGTGATTTCTGAAATCGGCGGAACCGTTTCCTGCAGCGAAACCAAGAAACGCCGTGAGGTAACGGTTACCAATGATGATATTGCAGAAGCAAAAAGCTACATCATCCCGTTCGGCTCCCGGATGAAGGTAGAGGACGGAGATGTGATTGAAGCGGGCGATCTGCTGACGGAGGGTCCGGTAAATCCGCATGATATCTTGAGAATCAAGGGGCTGGGCGCTGTTCAGGAATACTTGATTCAAGAGGTTCAGAAGGTATATCGGATGCAGGGTGTTGATATTAATGATAAGCACGTTGAGGTCATTGCCCGCCAGATGATGAATAAGGTGAAGGTGGATGAAGCAAACGATACCGACCTGCTCATCGGCAGTATGGTAGATCTGTTTATTTTTGAAGAAGCCAACGAAAAGGCAACCTCCGAGGGAAAACGGCCTGCGGAAGGACATCGTGTGCTACTGGGGATCACAAAAGCGTCCTTGGCAACAGATTCCTTCTTATCTGCGGCTTCCTTCCAGGAAACCACCAGAGTCCTGACCGAAGCAGCCATCAAAGGAAAAGTGGATCCGCTGATCGGTTTGAAGGAAAATGTTATTTTAGGTAAGCTGATTCCGGCCGGTACCGGTGTTCCCAGATACTCCAATGTGAGAATTGAAATGGAAGAGCCGGAAGAATAATGGAATGTTTTGGCGAAAATCACGAATTTTCAAAAAAAGCTTGACAACCGTCCGGAAACATTATAAAATGTAATGTGTATAAGTCTGCGGCAGGTTTGTGCCGCAGACTGCCATGCTTTCAAATATCACAGGCAGGAGACGAAATAAAATGCTGCATGATTTAAAAACGGGGAACCGACTGGTAGGATTAAAACAGTCCACCCGTGCTGTCAGCGAAGGAAAGGCTTCTGCTGCTTTTGTAGCCCGTGACGCCCAGGAATCGGTCAAGGAACCCTTTGTTGCATTGTGCAAGGAACGGGGGATTGCGGTAGAATGGGTGGATTCCATGTCCCAGCTGGGCAAGCTGTGCGGCATTGAGCTGGGGGCTGCTGTGGCAGTGCTGTGCGAATGAGGGAACCTGCGCTTATGCGCTTTCCATATGAATCTTAGTGCAAGGAGGTGAAATTGAGTGCCAACCTTTAATCAGTTAGTCAGAAAGGGCAGAAAGACTTCTGTCAAGAAATCCACTGCTCCCGCTTTGTTAAAGGGTTTTAACAGTTTACATCAAAGACCCATTGATCAGAGCTCTCCTCAAAAAAGAGGCGTCTGCACAACGGTAAAAACCATGACGCCGAAAAAGCCTAACTCTGCATTGCGTAAAGTAGCCAGAGTCAGACTGACCAACGGTGTAGAGGTAACCTCTTACATTCCCGGTATCGGTCATAATCTGCAGGAGCATAGCGTTGTTCTGATCCGCGGCGGAAGAGTAAAGGACTTGCCCGGTGTGCGTTATCACATCATCCGCGGTACGCTGGATACCTCCGGTGTTGCCAACAGAAATCAGGCAAGATCCAAGTATGGTGCAAAGAGACCGAAGAAATAATCCTTCGTATGTTGTGCCAAAGCTGTAACTTTTAGTGCGACGTACGGAATTTTAGTATAGATTTAGTACCTTGCACTGACGGCGGCCGCGGGGATATTTGGCGCCCCGGCCGTTGAGTACCTGTGAACTTTAATTTTTTAAAAGGAGGGAAGTAAAGTGCCAAGAAGAGGACATGTACCCAAGAGAGAGGTTCTGCCGGATCCCCTTTATAACAGTGTGGTCGTGACCAAGCTGATCAATAACATTATGCTGGATGGCAAAAAGGGTGTTGCTCAGAGAATCGTATACGACGCATTTAATATTTTGAAGGAAAAAACCGGAAAGGATCCTCTGGAAGTATTTGAAGAAGGTCTGGGCAATGTAATGCCTGTTCTGGAAGTAAAAGCTCGCCGTGTCGGCGGCGCTACCTACCAGGTGCCTATCGAGGTGAGACCGGAAAGACGGCAGACGCTGGGATTGCGCTGGTTGACCAATTTCTCCCGGAACCGCGGAGAAAGAACCATGAGCGAACGTCTGGCCAATGAATTAATGGACGCCTGCAATAACACGGGCGGTGCAGTGAAGAGAAAAGACGAAATGCATCGTATGGCAGAGGCCAACAAGGCTTTTGCTCATTTCAGATGGTAGTCACCCCTTCACCATGCGAAAGGAGGTTTCAGGCAGTTGCCTAGAACGCATACATTAGAAAAGACCAGAAATATCGGCATCATGGCGCACATCGATGCCGGTAAAACAACCACTACCGAGCGTATTTTGTTCTACACCGGACGGAATTACAAGATCGGTGAAACTCACGATGGTGCGGCTACCATGGACTGGATGGTTCAGGAGCAGGAACGTGGAATTACCATTACTTCCGCTGCTACTACCTGCGAATGGAGAAAGCACAGAATCAATATCATCGATACACCGGGACACGTTGATTTTACTGTTGAAGTAGAGCGTTCTCTGCGTGTATTGGACGGTTCTGTTACCGTATTCTGTGCAAAGGGCGGCGTTGAGCCTCAGTCTGAAACCGTATGGCGTCAGGCGGATACCTATGGGGTACCCCGGATTGCTTTTGTAAACAAAATGGATATTTTGGGCGCTGACTTCTACAACGTGGTTGACATGATGAAAACCCGCTTGAAGTGTAACGCGGTGCCTATCCAGCTTCCTATCGGCGCTGAGGATACCTTTAAGGGGATCATTGACTTGGTGACCATGAAGGCCGAAGTATATTACAATGACCTGGGAACGGATATCCGTATTGAAGAAATTCCGGATGATATGAAGGAGCAGGCGGAGGAATACCGCGCAGCAATGCTGGAGGCTCTTTCCGATCTGGATGAAACCATTATGATGAAATACCTGGAAGGGGAAGAAGTAACGGAGGACGAAATCCGCAAGGCAATTCGTCTGGGTACCGTTACCGTAAAGCTGATTCCCGTGCTCTGCGGTACCGCATATCGGAACAAGGGTGTGCAGATGTTGCTGGATGCCATCGTGGATTATATGCCTTCTCCTTTGGATATCCCGTCCATCAAGGGTGTGAACCCGGATACGGACGAGGAAGATGTCCGTCACGCATCTGATGAAGAGCCTTTCTCCGCATTGGCCTTCAAGATCGCTACCGACCCCTTTGTAGGTAAGCTGTGCTTCTTCCGTGTATATTCCGGTGTGTTAAATGCCGGCTCTACGGTACTCAATACCACAAAGGGCAATAAAGAGCGTGTAGGCCGTATTGTGCAGATGCACGCAAACGACAGAAAAGATATCGATACCGTTTATTCCGGCGATATCGCTGCCGCAATCGGTTTGAAGAACACCACCACAGGGGATACCCTGTGCGCTGAGGATGCGCCGATCATTCTGGAATCTATGGAATTCCCGGATCCGGTTATCCGTGTTGCAATTGAACCGAAAACCAAAGCAGGTCAGGAGAAGATGGGTATTGCTCTGTCTAAGCTGGCAGAAGAAGATCCCACCTTTAAAACTTATACCGATGAAGAAACCGGGCAAACCATCATCGCCGGTATGGGCGAGCTGCATCTGGAAATCATCGTTGACCGTCTGCTTCGTGAATTTAAAGTGGAAGCAAATGTTGGTAAGCCTCAGGTATCTTATAAAGAAACCATCAGAAAGACTGTTAAGATTGAACACAAATATGCCAGACAGTCCGGTGGACGCGGTCAGTACGGTCACGTTTATCTGGAAATCGAACCTCAGGAGCCGGGTAAGGGTTATGAGTTCGTGAACAAGATTGTCGGCGGCGCTATTCCGAAGGAATATATTCCGGCGGTTGACGCAGGTGTTCAGGGCGCTATGGAAAGCGGCGTTTTGGCAGGCTATAACGTGGTTGACGTAAAGGTTACCCTGTTCGACGGTTCTTACCACGAGGTTGACTCCTCTGAAATGGCCTTTAAGATCGCTGCCTCCATGGCCTTTAAGGAAGGCTGCCGGAAGGCAGATCCGGTTCTGCTGGAACCGATCATGAAGGTAGACGTTATCGTTCCTGAAGAATATATGGGCGATGTAATGGGTGACTTGAACTCCCGCCGCGGCCAGATTCAGGGTATGGAAGCACGTCAGGGCGCTCAGGCGATTTCCGCTATGGTTCCCCTTTCTGAAATGTTTGGGTATGCAACGGAGCTTCGTTCCAGAACCCAGGGTCGCGGTCAGTATACCATGTTCCCCTCTCATTATGCAGAGGTGCCGAAGAGCATTCAGGAAGAAATCATGAAGAACCGTACCAAATCTGAGGAATAATTTTCAGAAAAGTATTGATTTTTCTTGTTAGATAGTGTAAAATTAAAATAAGATAATTTAAAACCGAAAGGGAGGATTTTTCAAATGGCGAAAGAGAAATTTGAAAGAAGTAAGCCCCATGTTAACATTGGGACCATTGGTCACGTTGACCACGGCAAGACCACTTTGACTGCTGCAATCACTAAGGTGCTGGGTTTCTCCGGTAAAGCAGAATTCAAAGCATATGATCAGATCGACGGTGCTCCGGAAGAAAGAGAAAGAGGTATTACCATTTCTACCGCTCACGTTGAGTACGAGACTGACAACCGTCACTATGCTCACGTTGACTGCCCGGGACACGCTGACTATGTTAAGAACATGATCACCGGTGCTGCTCAGATGGACGGCGCTATCCTGGTTGTTTCCGCTGCTGACGGCCCCATGCCTCAGACTCGTGAACACATCCTGCTGTCCCGTCAGGTAGGCGTACCTTATATCGTTGTATTCCTGAACAAGGCTGACCAGGTTGACGATCCCGAACTGCTGGAATTGGTTGAAATGGAAGTTCGCGACCTGCTGAACGAATATGAGTTTCCGGGAGACGAGATTCCGATCATTGTTGGTTCTGCACTGGCTGCTCTGGAATCCACTTCTACTGACCCGAACGCTCCTGAATATCAGCCCATCCTGAAGCTGATGGAAGCTGTTGATTCTTACATTCCTACTCCGGAACGTAAGACTGACCTGCCTTTCCTGATGCCTGTAGAGGACGTATTCTCCATCACCGGTCGTGGTACTGTTGCTACCGGTAGAGTTGAAAGAGGTACTCTGAAGGTTTCTGACGAAGTTGAAATCGTTGGTCTGGTTGACGAAGCTCGCAAGGTTGTTGTTACCGGTATCGAAATGTTCAGAAAGCTGCTGGATCAGGCAGAAGCCGGCGATAACATCGGTGCGCTGCTGCGTGGTGTGCAGAGAAATGAAATTGAAAGAGGACAGGTTCTGGCAAAACCCGGTACCATTCATCCTCATACTACCTTCTCCGGTGAGATTTATGTTCTGACCAAGGAAGAAGGCGGACGTCATACTCCTTTCTTCAACAACTACAGACCTCAGTTCTATTTCAGAACAACTGACGTTACCGGCGTAATCACTCTGCCTGAGGGTGTTGAGATGTGCATGCCTGGCGATAACGTTACCATCAACGTTGAGCTGATCACCCCGATCGCTATCGAAGAAGGTCTGAGATTTGCTATCCGTGAGGGCGGTAGAACGGTTGGATCCGGTGTCGTTTCCTCCATCGCAAAATAAGATAGCTTTTATTGGTTTTCAAAGAGCTGCGGCAATTTGCCACAGCTCTTTTAAATTTGGGGCAGGAGCAGCTGAACAAATCAACATTGGAACATTTTTGAATATGTTTATTTGGCATTATAAAAATCCTGTATTATAATAATATCATTCAGAAATAAAAGAAAGGGGTAAGAGGAATGGAACATCTTCAACCTTTTGGTCCATTGCCGACAGTACGGCAGATGGAGCATCTGCAACTTGGGAAAAAAGCATTTTTTCATTTTGGCGTTAATACTTTTACAGATCGTGAATGGGGAGACGGCAGTGAGCCGGAGCAAGCCTTTGCCCCAAAACAGGTAGATTGTCGCCAGTGGATTCGGTCGGTTCGAGCCGCCGGATTTAAGCTTGCCATTATTACCGCAAAGCATCACGACGGATTTTGCTTATGGGATAGCAAGCTGACGGATCATACTGTAAAAAACAGTCCTTACGGTAAGGATGTTGTTCGTGAATTTACCGACGCTTGTCGGGAATACGGTGTTTTGCCGGGCGTCTATTTGTCCCCGTGGGATCGGCATGCCCCCGGATGGGGG
>CAKSSZ010000010.1 GCA_934489915.1 uncultured Clostridia bacterium
GGACATGGATTCCCCATAGCGGCACTCTCTGTGATAGCGGATGGAAAGTGCAGAAAGAGGGCGATCCATGGGCGTGCAGTTGCAAACCAGATCGGCATATTCGGCGTTATTTAAATGTTGATTTTGATCAATAAAAGAGTAAGCCGCAAAAAAGCTCCCTGCCGGGGAGACCGGCAGCTTTTGCATCCGAAGCCGCTCCGCACTCCCTTCTTCCGTAGGAAACAGGCGGGAAAGAGCAGGGTCGTAATCCCGTAAAATCTTCCGGTCTGAGACGTCTACCAACACCCAGTTGGTATCGACCCAGGCGCAAAGAAGGTGCTCCTTCCAAAATTCTGTCCGCCGGTAAAAAACTGCGCGATGGGGCGCAAAGGGGCGGGTACGGACTGTGACGGTATCACAGGGAGCAATGGGGTGCAGGGTTGCCGCTTTCAGATCGCTGATTAAAAATGCGGTGTGCGTTTTTTGGTGCAGCTCCGGTGAAAATCCGCAGCCCTCGTTATGCTCCCGGCTGATTTGCTGGGATTGGCGCAGCAGGGCGCTGTATTTGATCTGATCCCGCAAATCACATTCATAGCCGTTGATTTTTACCTGTTTTTCAAACCATTGCATATTGCTTCATCCCTTTAGAAAAAAGTCATTTGGCTGGATTCGTCCATGCCCTCCAGGCAGCCTTGGCTGCGGAGTGTTTCCACTACGGTTTTGGTGAGCTTTGCCCGCAGCTGCAGATCCTCAATAGAAAAGAACGGTTCCTCCTTCCGGGCGGCGACAATGGCTTTTGCCGCATTGTCTCCCAATCCGCTCAATGCGTTCAGAGAGGGGCGGATTTTATCCTTTCCTTCCGGCTGAAACCGGACGCTGTCCGACAGCTCCAGGCTGATGGGCAGGAAGCTGATTCCCCGGGCATACATTTCAATGCACATTTCCAAAATGGTCACCATGTTTTTATCCTTTGCGGTGGGCTTATCCATGGTTTCCAGCTCTCTTTTTTTTGCCTTGGCGGCTTCGGCGCCCTTGCACATAAATTCCGCATTAAAATCATCCGCACGTACGGAAAAGTAGGTGGAATAATATTCTGCCGGATAATTCACCTTAAAGTAGGCGATCCGGAATGCCATGGTTACATAGGCCACGGCATGAGCCTTGGGGAACATATACTTGATTTTTTTACAGGAATCAATGTACCAGTCCTCTACGCCGTGTTCCCGCATCAGACCTTCCTGTTCCTCAGTCAGCCCCTTCCCCTTCCGGACGCTTTCCATAATTTTAAAAGAGGCTAAGTTGGGCAGCCCTTTGCGGATCAGGAAGCCCATAATATCGTCACGGGTGCAGATGACGTCCATCAGGGTCAGCCCGTCGTTTACAATCAGATCCTGGGCATTGCCCAGCCACACGTCCGTTCCGTGGGACAGGCCGGAAATACGCACCAGCTCGGCAAAGGAGGTGGGTTTGGTATCCACTAACATCTGCCGGACGAATTTTGTGCCGAATTCCGGCACGCCGAAGGTTCCTACCGGGGAATTGATTTGCTCCGGCGTTACGCCTAATGCCTCCGTGCCGGTAAACAGGCTCATGGTGGGGGCGTCGTCCAGGCGGATTTGTGTGGCGTCAATGCCGGTTAAATCCTCCAGCATACGAATAACGGTCGGATCGTCGTGTCCCAGAATATCCAGCTTCAACAGGTTTTTATCAATGGAGTGATATTCAAAATGGGTGGTGATGATGTCCGATTCTCTGTCGTCTGCCGGGTGCTGGATGGGGCAAAAGTTGTAAATTTCATTATCCTTCGGTACGATAATAATACCGCCCGGGTGCTGCCCTGTTGTGCGCTTGACCCCGGTGCATCCTAATGCCAGACGGTCCTTTTCTGCATTGTTCAGATTGCGGCCGGTTTTTTCAATGTATTTCAGCACATATCCGTAAGCGGTTTTTTCCGCAACGGAGCCAATGGTACCGGCACGGAACACATGCCCTTCTCCAAACAGCACCTCGGTGTATTTGTGAGCTACCGGCTGATAATCGCCGGAGAAATTCAGGTCAATATCCGGTTCTTTATCCGCATTAAAGCCCAAAAAGGTTTCAAAGGGAATGTCGTGTCCGTCTTTTTTCATTTCCGTGCCGCAGTTCGGGCAATTTTTATCGGGCATATCGCAGCCGGAGCCGTAAGAACCGTCCAAAATAAATTCGGAATACTGACAGTGCGGGCAAACATAGTGGGGTGCAAGCGCATTGACCTCGGTAATGCCTGCCATAAATGCCACCAGGGAAGAACCGACCGACCCCCGGGAGCCGACCAGGTAACCGTCTGCATTGGATTTTGCCACCAGCTTTTGAGCAATCATATACATGACGGCAAAGCCGTTGTCCACAATCGGGCGCAGCTCCCGCTCCATTCTGGTTGCCACAATTTCCGGCAGGGGGTCTCCGTAGATACGCCGTGCCTTTTGGTAGCACATTTCGGTTAAATCCTCCGGTGCATGCTCCATTTTCGGCGGGAAGGTTTCCTTGGGAGTGGGGCGGATGACTTCAATCATATCTGCAATCTTGTTGGGATTGGTAATGACCACCTCCTCCGCCTCTTCCGGAGAAAGATAAGAAAATTCAGCCAGCATTTCTTCGGTAGTGCGGAAATAAAGGGGCGCCTGAAAGCCGGCGTCATTGAAGCCCTGTGCAGTCAGTAAAACCTCCCGGAAAATAGCATCCTCCGGGTTTAGAAAATGTACATCGCAGGTTGCCACGACTAATTTATTGTGTTTTTTCCCCAACGCAATGATTTCCCGGTTTAGGTCGATCAGAGCCTGTTCATTGGGGACAATCCCGTTACGCACCATAAACTGATTGTTCCCCAGGGGCTGAATTTCATAATAATCGTAAAAATGAGCTAAGGCCTCAATTTCTTCTGCCGGTTTCTTTTGCAGCAGCGCCTGGTACAGCTCGCCCGCTTCACAGGCAGAGCCGATGATCAGCCCTTCCTTATGCTTTAAGTATTCGCTTTTGGGGATCCTGGGGGTGCGGTAAAAATATTTCAAATGCGCCAGGGAAACCAGCTTGTATAAATTTTTCAGTCCCGTCAGGTTTTGTACTAAAATGACCGCATGGTATGCCTTGGATTTGGATACGTTTGCGGTGGTTGCCAAGGCGGTGTTTAATTCCTGAATGTAAGAAACGGAATGATTTTCCTGCAGCAGCACAAAGCATTTTTGCAAAATGCCGGCTGCTGCCGCTGCATCATCGCAGGCCCTATGGTGATTTTCCAGGCTCACACCCAAGTGTTTTGCTACTATATTTAATTTGTGCCGACCCAATTCCGGGAACATTGCCCGGGATAGCTCCAAGGTGTCAAGCACTGTGTACTCTGTCGGGAAATGCTGCCGGCGGCATGCCTCCCGCAAAAATGACATGTCGAAAGAGGCGTTGTGCGCAACCATCACCCCGTCTTGAGAAAATTCCAAAAATCGGGGGAGAATTTCCGTAATATCGGGGGCGTCTTCTACCATGGTGTCGGTAATGCCGGTCAGTTCCACAATGTTGGCGGGGATGGGTCTGCCGGGATTTACAAACTCGGAAAAGGTGTCCACAATTTTCCCGTTTTGCAGCTTGACGGCGCCGATTTCAATGATTTCATCGCTGATGGGAGAAAGACCGGTGGTTTCTAAATCAAATACAATAAAGGTATCGTCAAAGGAAACGTCCTTGTGGCCGGAAACAATGTCCGGCGTGTCGTTGACCAGATATGCTTCCACTCCGTAAATAATTTTGATCCCACTGTCTCCTGCCGCTTTAAAAGCAAGGGGAAAGCTTTGCAGCACACCGTGGTCGGTGATGGCAATGGCAGGGTGCCCCCAGGAGATGGCGGTTTTCACCAGATCCCCGGCAGGGGCGATGGCGTCCATGGCGCTCATTTGGGTATGCAGGTGCAGCTCCACCCGCTTTTTTTCAGCCAAATCCTTACGGGTTTCCTTTTTACCCAGCATAATATGCCGGATCATAATGACCGTTTCCCGGTCGTATTTATCCTCGCTTAAATCCCCTTTTACAAGAATTTGTTCTCCTGCCTTCAGGCCGTCATCCAACCCTTTTTCATAGGTTTTATCGCAAATGAGCTTACAGTTGATGGAGAAGGACAAATCGGTAATGCTGACAGTATAGATCAGCATCCCCCGGCGGGTTTCCCGTTTATCAATTTTAAAAATAGAGCCTTCGGCAATCACGGTCCCGTATTCCTGCCCCAGTTCAGCAAGAGGAATTGGCTTTCCTTTAAATGTTTTTCCGTAAATAACGCTGCCGGTGCCTTTTTTCTGAGAGACGGCGGTTTGCGCCTGAGAGGTATATTGCTTTAACCGATCGGCTTGCTCCTGTTCAAATTGCTGAACGGCATCCTCCCGAGGGGGTGCGGAGACTGCGGCGTCCGCCTGGGACAGCAGCTCCCCCCACTCTGCCTCCTCCGCAGGGGTGGCAGCCGGGTCCGGCGCAGCGTCCGGGTAACGCAGATCAAGCTTCATCTCATTTAAATTCAGCTCGTTCTTTAGCTGCAGCTCCAGCTGTGTGATCATTGCCGGGGAGACCGTTTCCCGGCAGCGAATACAAAGCTTCATGGTTCGTTTTTGTAAATGAATCACACTTTCCGGCAGCAATTCTCCTTCTGCTATGGCGGGAGGGACGGAAAGCCCCGGTAACATTCTGATCAAATCTTTCATTGGTATTCTCCTGATTGTTATAATTGGTCAATTTCATCCAGTAAAGCTGCTACGGCTTCGTTTTCCGATACCTTTCGCACGATTTCCCCGTGCTTAAAGAGCAGCATGCAGCCCTTGCCGCCTGCCAGTCCCAGGTCGGCGTCTTTCGCCTCTCCCGGTCCGTTGACGGCGCAGCCCATGACGGCAACTTTTATGGTTTTTGGGCAATGCTCCACCGCTTTTGTAACTGCCTCCGCAATGGGGATTAAGTTCACGTTGCACCGGGCGCAGGTGGGGCAGGACACTACAGTAACGCCTGAGTTGCGCAGCCCGGCGGCTTTGAGCAGCTCTTTGGCGCAGCGTACTTCCTCCACCGGGTCGGCGGTGAGGGAGACCCGAATGGTATCGCCGATGCCGTCCAGCAGCAGCGCACCGATTCCCATGGCTGATTTTATGATGCCCCCGTATTGGGTGCCGGCTTCGGTAACGCCCACGTGAAGAGGATAATCGCAGGCCTGGCGCATCAACCGATAGGCTGCGACCGTATCCGCCACGGAAGAGGATTTTAAAGAAACTGCAATTTGATCAAAGTCGCATTGCTCCAGCATACGGATATGCCCTAAGGCGCTTTCCACCATAGCCTCCGGACAGGGGCGGCCGTAGCGTTCCAGCAGCGCCGGCTCCAAGGAGCCGCCGTTAACGCCGATGCGGATGGGAACTCCCTTTTGCTTTGCCATGGCAGCAACTGCCTTGACCCGATCCATAGAGCCGATGTTCCCCGGGTTAATCCGGATTTTGTCAATTCCCTGCTCCATGCAGCATAAGGCAAGGCGATAATCAAAATGAATATCCGCAACCAATGGAACCGAAGTCTGTTCCTTGATGGATTCGACGCATTGCGCCGATTGCAGATCCGGGACTGCCAGCCGAATAATTTCACAGCCGGCGTCCTCCAGTTTCCTGATTTGAGCAAGGGTTGCGGGAATGTTTTTTGTTTTTGTATTGGTCATTGATTGGATGGAAACCGGAGCGCCGCCGCCGCAGGGTACGGTCCCGATCATAATTTGTTTACTCATTGGTACACTTCCTTTATGTGAATAGCTTTACAATATCCTGATAAGTCACGGCAATCATCAACAGCAGCAAAAGAGCCATGCCAACCATGTGTACAATGCCTTCCCGTTCGGGAGGGATGGGCTTGCGGCGGATCAGCTCCACCAGCAGAAAGAACACCCGCCCGCCGTCTAAAGCCGGGAAGGGCAGTAAATTAAATACCCCAAGGTTCACGGCGATTAAAGCGGTCAGAGAAATCAGATCCAAAATTCCCGCCTGTACCGATTTGCCGATTTCGTTGACAATGCCTACCGGGCCGGACATATCGGAAAAGCTGACCTGCCCCCGGAAAATACTTACAAAAGAATAAAGCACCAGACGCACCGTCAGAAAGCATTGGTAAAAAGCACGTTCCAGCACGGTGAACACCGTGTTTTTTGCCTGCTTCATCTGATAGCCGACTAAATATTGCTGATAGGAAACAGGGTTGCCGTCTGCATCCTTTCTTTCTACTGTTTCCAGCTTGGGGGTGATGGTTTTGGTCAGGCGCTGTCCGTCCCGCTCCAACACTAGCTCCATTTCACCGTATCCGGCTTTGTACATTTCAAATTGCAGCTCGGAGGGGATGTGAACCCGATGTCCGTTGACCCGGATAATTTTATCACCCGCTTCAAAGCCGGCGGCTTCGGCGGGGGTATCCGGCAGAACCTGATCCACAATGTTAGTGGAAACAACCGAACCGGAACAGGAGTACAAAAGAATATAAAGCAAAAAGCCCAGCAAAATATTCATCAGTGCGCCGGCCACCATGACCAGCATTCTTGCCCAGGGGCTTTTGTTGCAGAGCGCCCCGCTGTTGTCAGAGGACTCATCCTCTCCTTCCATGCTG
Organism: uncultured Clostridia bacterium; assembly: GCA_934489915.1. GTDB lineage: Bacteria > Bacillota > Clostridia > HGM11514 > HGM11514 > SIG438. The sequence goes on from CAKSSZ010000010.1 coordinate 6,616, forward strand.
CAATATCCTCCGATGGGCAGCAAACGGAGAGAATACCGGGTACCTCCTTTGGTAAAGGAGCAGAGCTTCGGTCCCATGCCGATTGCAAATTCGTGGACGGTAACGCCAACAGCTTTTGCGGCGGCAAGATGCCCTGCCTCGTGGACTGCAATTAACACGCCGAACACAATGACGGCGGCAACAATGGTTAAAATCATGGGTTCTCCTTTCTGGTCTTCAGCCGATCCGGGCGGCGGTTTCTTCCCGCGCCCATCGGTCTGCCTCTAACAGTTCTTCTAAAGAAGGAGCGGCAAGAGGGATGTGAGCGTTCATGGTTTGTTCAATTTGATCCGGGATCTCCAAAAAAGAAATCCGGTTGTTTAAAAAGGCGTCTACGGCAATTTCATTGGCAGCGTTCATGACGCAGGGCATAGAGCCGCCCTTCTCCCCTGCCTGATACGCCAAATGTAGGCATCGGAAGGTATCCGGATCGGGGGGGGCAAAGGTGAGAGCGCCGCATTGAAAAAAGTCCAGCTCCTTTGCCGGGCAGGGGAGCCGTTCCGGATAGGTCAGCGCCAGCTGAATGGGCAGGCGCATATCTGCCGTCCCCAGCTGGGCAATGACGCCGTGATCCCGTAGCTGCACCATGGAATGGATGACGCTTTGCCGATGAACCAGCACTTGAATCTGATCCAAAGACACGCCAAACAGCCATTTTGCTTCCAGTACTTCCAGCCCCTTATTCATTAGTGTAGCAGAATCAATGGTGATTTTTCGCCCCATAGTCCAGTTGGGGTGCTTTAATGCGTCTGCCGCAGTGACAGCGCCCAATTCCTCCCGCTTTTTCCCGAAGAAAGGACCGCCGGAGGCAGTGAGTAATATTTTTTCCAGGTAAGGACGGTTTCCTTCCAGACACTGAAAGATAGCGGAGTGCTCACTGTCAACCGGGAGGATGGAAACGCCTTCTTCCTTTGCCGCCTGCATGACCAGCTCCCCTGCCATCACCAGCGTTTCTTTATTGGCAAGGGCAATGGTTTTTCCGGCACGGATGGCAGCCAGCGTAGGCTGCAGCCCGACGCTGCCCATCAAAGAGGTGACCACAAGATCTGCTTCCGGCAGGCAAGCGGCTTCCAGTAAGCCGTTCATGCCCTGCACAATTTTTGTAGAGGTGTCCTGCACCCGTACCCGCAGATCTTGATATGCCTCCGGCTGAAAAACGGCGCACAGCTTTGGGTGCAAGGTGCGGATCTGTTGTTCTAACAGGGCGACATTCCGGTTGGCAGCCAATGCACAAACCGTTACTCCTTCCAAACCTTGCACTACCTCTACGGTTTGGGTGCCGATGGAGCCGGTGGAGCCTAAGATTACAATTTTTTTATCCAAAGTAAATTCCTCATTTCGCAAGCAATGTAAAACAGGTTAAAAAGAGGCAAACGGTGGGAGCGGTTAATAAAATACTGTCAAACCGATCCATTACCCCTCCGTGTCCCGGCATCAGATTCCCGAAATCCTTTACAGAATGCTCCCGTTTGATCCAGGAGGCGGTTAAGTCGCCGATCTGCGCCAGCAATCCCAAAAGAATCCCCAGCGCCAGCATTGCCGGAAAGGAGACGGTAAAACGGGTGTTGAGATAAAGCCCGTAAAGCAGCGCCGAAAGCGTAGTGCCTACAATGCCGCCTACTGCGCCGGCTACTGTTTTGTGGGGGCTGATTTCCGGGCATAGCTTTCGTTTGCCGAAGGCGCGGCCGGTAAAATAGGCAAAAGTGTCAGTCAGCCAGGCGCCGCCCAAAACCAGCCAAAGGGCATAGAGACCCCAGTCGCTTTCCCGCACCCACACCAGGCATGCCAGAGAGCAGGGTAAATAAATCTGAAAAAAGAAAAAATCGGTGAGCGCAGAAAAGGAAAGCCCCCCTTTGCGGGAAAGCATTACTCCCATTCCCAAAACCAGGTAAACAAAGAGCAATCCAATGATTTTGACAGGATCCGAAAAAAAGGGAATGGCTGCGCCGACGATGTACCCCGCCAGACACAAAAGCTGATGCTTTCTGTAATAAAAGGCACGGTACAGCTCAAATAACCCGATCACAGCGATCAGAGCCGCTGCAATTTTTAATATCAAAAGCTTGCCGCATAGCAGGACTCCGAACAAAATGACCAAGGCTGCTGCGGCAGAAAGAATTCTTGTTTTCATTTTTCTGCCTCCTATCTGCCGCCGAACCGGCGATCTCTGTTTTGATAATCTGCAATCATCTGATCAATGTGCTTGGGCGCAAAGTCAGGCCAGTTAATATCCGAAAACCAAAATTCGGAATAGGCCGCCTGCCACAGCATAAAATTGCTGAGCCGCAGCTCTCCGCTTGGGCGAATAATCACGTCAGGATCGGGGACGTGGGCAGTATACATCAGCCGATTGAGGGAATCCTCGTTGATTTCCTCCGGGGTTAAGTCGCCTGCGGCAACCTGCCGGGCAAGCTCTCGGGCGGCGTGAGTAATTTCCTCCCGGCCGCCGTAGTTGACCGCCAGATTCAGCGTGATACCGGTGTTTTTACGGCTGACTTCCTCGGCAAAGGAGACTTTTTCCTGGATTCTTTTTGGAAGGCCGCCGATATTCCCTACAATCCGGATGACAATGTTTTTCCCGGCCAGATGTTTGTCGGCATTGGCAAGATAGTCATATAGCAAATTCATTAATGCGTCGACCTCTTCTTTGGGGCGGAACCAGTTTTCCGTGGAAAAGGCGTAAGCGGTGATGGCTTGCATCCCGATGGAATCGCAATACTCCACAATGCGTTCCAATGCGTCCACCCCTGCCTTATGGCCGGCAAAGCGGGGCAGGCCTCTCTTTTTTGCCCAGCGGCCGTTCCCGTCCATAATGACCCCGATATGCTGAGGAATCCGCATGGAGGCAATGGGTTCCGCCTTTTTTTTCTTCCAAAAAGCCATATGTAAATCTCCTTTTCTGTTCCGGAGTTCTTCCTATTTTATTACGTCCTCCGGCGTTTTATCCCAGGTTGTAACAAAAGCAAAAAATATCTCTTTTATAATCATACCACAAAATAAAATTTTTGTCTATGAAAATTATAAAATTTTGCCTGTTTTCTCATGCATGAAACGAAAAAAAGAGAGAAAAATAAAAGAAGCCCTCTTTGGTCAGAGGGTTGGATTTTTCGGAGGGCGCGGTTTTTGTTCAAAATAGGCGCACTGATTTTGGAGTGTGACGGTATTCACCATGATTTGCTCCAAATTGCATTTTCCGTTTACCTGGTGAATGCAGTCGCTGGTACAGTTAATGTTTGTCATAATAATCTCCCTTCCGATTTTTTCTTCTTTCAGTGTTTGCAAAAAATAAAAAAATATGCGGGCAAGCCGTAAAATGTGGTTTGCCCGCTTTATACAAACAACCGCCGGGGTTGGAACATAGGGGAAGCCCCCGGTGGATCGGGGGTACAGTGTCATAGTATGAAAAAAAGAAAAAAGTGTGAAGCCGCATGCTTGTATTTTTTGCGGTAATGCGGGAAAGATGGAAATGAGGGGAGCAGGGCAGAACCGAACCTTGCTTCCTTTCATATAATGGAGCGAAAGCGGGAAATTCCCTCGGAAGGGATGTGAAGAGTTGATTATTTCCATTGGGATGCCGCAGGATGCAGAGCAGGAATGGATGCATACCATTGCGCCGCCGTCGGCGTTTTCCCGCTCCGGCGGGGCATTGTTTGCCTGGCTGGAGCTTAGGGAGCAGGAGCGGGCGGCTTTTTGCAGCCGTCTGGCAGAAGCGGTGCTCAGCCGGTATCGGGTGCGCTTGCTCATGAATTTAGTTAAAAAAAGATATTTTTATTTTACTGCTTCCGAGCAGGAGGAAATATTGTGGATTGCTCAAAGCTATCAAAACTGTAAAATTCGGTTGGGGGAGGATCGGTTTCAGGAGGAATTGTCCGATCGGCTCAACCGATTTTTGGAGCATAGCCGGGCGTTGAATGTGGAAGGCTTTGTCCGATTCCGAATGCGGGACTATACCAGCCGGCTGGAGGAAACGGTGGATCGGGCGGCGGAGGACTATTTAATTGACCGGGAATATAAGGAATTTATCGGGCTTTTGACCAGCCTGGTGGAATTTCAGCCCTGCCTGACCGAACAGGTTCATGTCCTCCCGGAGGGGGAGGCATATCGTCTGCTGGGCAGCGCCGGAGAGGGGCTGCCGGCGGAAGATGGGGAGCAGCCCTTTGGTCCCCTGTCACAGGATGATTGGCTGCTCAGCCGTTTGATTACGCTGTCTCCCCGCAGTATTGTCATTCACAGCCGGGAAAAAATGAAAAATCGGGAGCTGCTGAACACACTGCGTAATATTTTCGGAGAAAAGCTGACTTTTTGCCCGGGCTGTCCCCTCTGTCCGAAAAATTAATAAAAAAATTTATGTTTGGGTATTTACAAAGAAAGAATTTTGTGGTAAACTATTAGTATCCCTTTGCTCGGATTGCGGGAATCCCTCTGTTTTTCAGAGGATACTCCGGCCGCTTTCTGTGCTGCGGGAGAAATTGAAAAAAGGAGGATTCTCTTATGCTGAAGGATGTAAAGCAATCCATCATTGATGAGTATAAGACTCATGAGGGCGATACCGGTTCCCCTGAGGTTCAGGTTGCCCTGCTGACCTATCGCATCAATCATCTGAACGAGCATCTGAAGACCCACAAAAAGGATCATCATTCCAGACGCGGTCTGTTAAAGATGGTTGGTCAGAGAAGAGGCTTGTTGGATTATCTGAAGAGCAAGGATATCGAAAGATACCGTTCTTTGATTGAAAGACTGAATTTGAGAAAGTAAACGGGAAAGGCGTGCCGGGGGGAAGGGAGCTTCCTTTCCCAGCCGCCTTTTGTTCCGTTTTTTGCGGGAATTTTATTGGATATTTAGCAGTTAGATGAAAGCTTTTCTCTGCAAAAGAGCCGTCATCTAAGTGCTAAAGACCAATGAAATTCCTTCCAAAGAATTTATTTTAGGAGGATTTTTTAAGGATGAAGCAAACATTTTCTTATACCCTGGCGGGCAGACCGCTTGTGGTTGAAACCGGTGAAATGGCGCAGCTGGCAAACGGTTCTGCGCTGGTACGGTACGGCGATACGGTAGTACTGTCTACCGCTACCGCCTCCAAGTCTCCCCGGGAAGGGATTGATTTCTTTCCGCTGAGCGTAGATTATGAAGAAAAGCTCTATGCTGTCGGTAAAATTCCGGGCAGCTTTCAGAAAAGAGAGGGCAAGCCTTCCGAAAAGGCAATTCTGACCTCCCGTGTGATTGACCGTCCTATCCGTCCTTTGTTCCCGAAGGACATGAGAAACGACGTCACGGTCAATTCTCTGGTGCTTTCCGTGGAGCAGGACAACTCTCCGGAGATTACTGCAATGATCGGCAGTTCCATTGCCATTTCTATTTCCGATATACCTTTTGACGGCCCTATCGGCGGCGTGTTTGTCGGAATGGTAGACGGCGAATATATCATTAACCCGACGATGGAGCAGCGCAGCAAGAGCGTTTTGCAGCTGACCGTTGCCGGTACGAAGGATCGGGTGGTAATGATTGAAGCGGGCGCTCAGGAAGTGAGCGAGGATGAGATGTATGAAGCCATCCTGTTTGCCCATGAAGAAATCAAAAAAATCTGTGCCTTCATCGAGACCATTGTGGCGGCAGTCGGCAAGCCGAAATTCACCTATGAAGCAAAGGTGATTGACCCGCAGCTGTATGAGGACGTGAAAGGGTTTGCGCATGATAAAATTTCAGTTGCGCTGGATACGGACGATAAGACCGTGCGTGACCATAACCTGGCAGAGGTTGTGGCTCAGACAATGGAGCATTTGGCAGACAAATACCCGGAGCTGACAGAAGGCGAAGTACAGGAAGTTTTTGAAAAGATTCAGAAGGAAATTGTGAGAAAATGGCTGTTGGTTGACCATAAGCGTGTGGACGGCCGTAAGATTGATCAGATCCGCCCCTTAAACGCTCAGGTTGATTTAATTCCCAGAACCCACGGCTCCGGGATGTTTACCAGAGGGCAAACTCAGGTATTGACTCTGGCCACCTTAGGACCGGTAGCGGACGCACAGCGGTTGGACGGGCTGGATAATGAAGAAAGCAAGCGGTATATGCACCACTATAATTTCCCCTCTTATTCCGTTGGGGAAACCAAGCCGTCCCGCGGCCCCGGCCGTCGGGAAATCGGTCACGGCGCTTTGGCTGAACGGGCATTGGAGCCGGTGATTCCGCCGGTCAGTGAGTTCCCGTATGCAATTCGTCTGGTGTCTGAGGTGTTAAGCTCTAACGGTTCCACTTCTCAGGGCAGCGTTTGCGGCAGTACTCTGGCGCTGATGGCTGCAGGCGTTCCCATCAAGGCGCCGGTTGCAGGGATTTCCGTTGGTTTGGTAACAGACCATGACGATTATCTGACCATGATCGATATTCAAGGCTTAGAAGATTTTTACGGCGATATGGACTTTAAGGTTGCCGGTACCAAAAAGGGGATCACGGCGATCCAGATGGATATTAAAATCCACGGTCTGACCAAAGAAATTATTAAAGAGGCGTTGGAAAAAACAAGAGACGCAAGATATTATATCTTAGACGAGGTAATGCTGCCGGTGATCAGCGAGCCGAGAGACCATTTGTCTCCTTATGCACCGAAAATTACTACGCTGCAGATTTCCGTGGATAAGATCCGCGATCTGATCGGCCCGGGCGGCAAGATGATTCAAAAAATCATTGCCGAGACAGGCGCCACCATTGATGTGGAAGAGGACGGAACGGTTTATGTGGCATCTCCCGATCAGGCATCCGGTGAAAAAGCGGTGCAAATGGTAATCGCTGTGACCCGTGACCCGGAAGTCGGGGATATTTACACCGGTAAAGTCACAAAACTGATGCCCTTTGGATGCTTTGTAGAGTTCCTGCCGGGAAAAGAAGGCCTGGTTCACATCTCCAAACTGGATCGGAAGCGTGTAGAGAAGGTAGAGGACGTTGTAGCCGAAGGGGACGAGATCGTCGTAAAGGTGATTGAGTTTGATAAGCAGGGCAGAATTAACCTGTCCCGGAAAGACGCTTTGCCGGAACAGCAATAAGCAAGATAACTCTAACAGGAGCACAGACCGGCTGCGGGAATAAGCTTTCGCGTGCCGGTCTGTTTTGTTCCTTTCAGGATAGGGGCAACACCCCCAACGGTAGGAGTGGACAAAATGTATCAATTTTATACGCTGTCTAACGGATTGCGGATTGGCGCTGAGGTCATTCCGGATGTGAAATCGGTGACGGCCGGTTTTTTTGTCCGGGCAGGCGGCATGACAGAAACCAAAGAGGAACAGGGCATTTCGCATTTTATAGAACACATGCTGTTTAAAGGCACAAAGCGTCGGTCGGCATGTAGTCTGGTACAGGAAATTGACCGCACCGGAGGAGTGCTGAATGCATTTACTTCAGACGAGTACACCTGCGTATATGCCAAGGTACTGGATCGTCAATTGGAGACGGCAATGGATGTTCTTTGCGATATGATATTTCATTCTCAGCTGCGTCCTGAGGATATTGAACTGGAAAAGAAAGTGATCGGGGAAGAAATCCATTTGTACGAGGATGCGCCGGATGAATTGGCGGGGGATTTGCTTTCGGCGGTTACCTGGGGGGACTGCCCCGCCGGCCGATCCATATTAGGAACGGAAGAAAGCGTAAATCGAATGGATCGGGAAAAGCTCCTTTCTTACATGGAGCAGTTTTACCATCCCCAAAACATGGTATTTGCCATTGCAGGGAGCTTTACCCTGTCCCATGTGATTGAACTGCTGGAGGAAAGGCTGCAATCGGTGTCCCATTGGAGACCGGCATATCCAGCCTCTCCCTTGGTATTTCACACCGGGATTGGGTACCGGGAAAAGGAGGCGGAACAAACGCAATTGAACCTTGGGTTTGAGGCGCTTTCTTATTCCGATCCGGATCTATATCCTCTTTTGGCGGTCAACGCTTTATTTGGCGGGGGGATGAGCTCCCGTCTGTTTCAAAATATTCGGGAAAAAGAGGGGCTTGCATACTCAATAGGGTCGTACCCTTTTTGTCACATAAAAGCCGGGCTTTTTATTGTCAACGCAGGGGTCAGTCCGGAGAACACAGAACGGACGGTGACGCTCGTCTTAGAAGAAATGCAGCGGCTGCGCCGGGAAGGGCTGACAAAGAATGAAATCCACTGCGGGAAGGAACAGTTGGCCGGGAGTTATTTGTTGGGTTTGGAATCCACCTCTTCCCGCATGAGCCATTTGGGCAAGGGAATGTTATTGGAAGATCGGGTAAGATCCCAGGAGGAAATTTTAAATTTAATCGATGGGATTAACGGCGAATCGGTGGAACGGGTTATTGCAAGAGTTTTTACTCCGGAGCGGTATAGCATGGCGGCAGCAGGAGCGATTGACGACTGGTGCAAACGGAACGGAAGAGCTTTGTAAAGGCAGGAGGAAGAACAGGTGAAGCAAGGGAAGGAATACGGAAAAAAGATTGCCTTTTACTGCGCTTTTTTCATTGTCTGGGTGCTGCTGACCCGGGGGGCGAACGCTCCGCTGATCTACCCGGATGAGGCAGGGTATATTGGCTGGGCAAGAAGACTGTCCGGGACAGATGCGCAGGTTTGGCGGTACTTACCCGGGTACGGCCTTCTTTTGGCGCCTTTGTTTGGCTTGTTTCAGAATATTACGGTCAGTTATCAGGCCGCTATCCTCCTCAATTGTCTGATGGGGGCGGCAATTCCCGTGCTGGTGGCGGGTTTTTTGGAGAAAACGGAGCTTTTGACGGGCAGGGAACGCTGGCTTGCGGCAGCGGTGCCGGGGTTGTATCCGGCGGTGATGCTTTATGGGAATCTGGCGCTCTGCGAGGTGTGGCTTACCTTTTTATGTACCTTGCTTTTATGGTCTGTTGCTCATTGGGGTAAAAAAAGAAGATATGTTGTGCTGAGCGTGTTGTGCTGCTGCTGGATGATAGCCGGTCACGGCCGCAGCGGAGCTGCTATTTTGGGTACTTTGGCGGCGGCGGTGGCTTATTTTTGGGATACCCCACGGCAGAAACAGATGATTACAGCTGTGGCGGCGCTCTTGGTCATTTTGGGGCTGGCCGGATTATGGTATCTGGGCGGAACCTCCTCTGTGAACGGTGCCCATTTGAGGGAGCAGCTGGTGAAGCTTTTTACCTGGCAAGGGGTTTGGAATACCGTCTCTACTCTTTTTTCACAGGGGTATTATTTGCTGCTGGCAAGCTTTGGAATTCTAATCCCGGGGGTATTTTATGGAATTTTGCAGCTGCGGAAAAAAAATCAGCCTGCATTATGGTGCTTATTTGTGACATTCGGTGCGGCTATGCTACTGTCCGCCCTTTTTATGAATCATCACGAAAAGCCGGATCATATTTTATACGGTCGGTACAACGAGTACGCACTGAGCGGTATGTTAGCTTTAGGAGCGGCGGCGATACTGAAAAAAAAGAATTGCCGGTGGATGCCGCTGATTTTTGGTTCTTTTGCGGTTTTTTGCTTTACCCGTTATGGGGCTGCCATTGACGGGATTGATCGGAATTTATGCCATACCTGGGGCTTATATTGGTATAAAATTCTCTTTTCCCGTTTTACTTTTTGGGGAGTGACGGCGTGGTTTGCGCTGCCGTCTCTGATGCTTGCGGGCATTGGGCGGCATAATCCGAAGGGTGGAATTTTATTTCTGTGCGCCCTGTTTTTAATGACAACAGTTTATGGAAAATATGATTATTTTATTAAGGGCGCAGCGCCCCGATATGCGCCTTCTCAGCTGCCGGAATTTGCGGAAAATACGGTTACTGCCCTGCCTCTGGAAGGGGATACCATGGGGTATCCCTGGGGCGTTTACCATTTGTTGACGTGCCGCCCGGAGCTGCATTTGTCCGAGCAAAGCTCCCTGCTCCTTTCTCCCAAACGGCAGGAGGGGGGACGGCTCTTGGGAAGTGAATGTTACGATCAGCTGTATTTATATGAAAAAGAAGGTGCGGATAAGATCTATTCTGCCGTAGGGGACGCACCGTCCGGCACGGTGTCCTTTGAAAAAACACATGAGGGGCAGTTGCAGGTTACCGTGCAGAATACGGGGAGTCCATGGATCTGCTATCAGGGTGCAGAGAATCTGGCAGACTGCGTTCGGCTGGCGGTGTGGACGGAGAACGAAAAGGGAATCACAGAGGAAATGCGCTTGGATTTTTCCGGTAATTTATATCAGGGAGAGCAAGAAACGGTTGTTCTTCCGCTGCCGCAGAAAAGCGGCAGCTATCGGATTCAGGCTGCGGTGGTAACGGATTTTAAGTCTATGGTTGCGGTATCCGCCTGTGATGTAACGATTAGGGACGGAGCTGTTTTGGATTATAACGGAACCGATCCGACAGATACAGAGTTTACTGTATTGCAAGTCCGGGATTATCCCCGTCAGACAGAAGGGCTTTTCCGAGGGAGGAGTACCGGGGAAACCACATTATCCGGACTTTGTTGGAACACCGGCGGACGCCGGCTGTTAAGCGTAAAATTCAGCGGAAGAGGAACGGGCATTTCTTTGGCGGTCAACGGTCAGGTCATGCCGTGCGTGAAGCAGGGCAGCAGCTTTTATACTGTTTCTATAGAAGGCATTTCGGAGATCCGGAGTATCACGATGACTTGTCCGACGGCGGTGCCGGCAAAGCAAAACGGATTGCCCTCCTTTCTTTTCTGGCTGAGGGCGGATTCTCCATGCAAGCCCGTGTCCCTGTTCGTACGCGGTATGGATAAGCTCTTTGGGGCGGGCTGGGATTTTTGTGCTTACGGAGCGGCGCCGGAGCGATTTGTATTGACCAATGAGTAGGAGGGGTTGCATGAAAGGAAAAGCAAAGTGGCTGGCGCCCGGACTTTTATTTTTCATATTTGGCTTATTTTATCTTTATTTAGGGCAGCATGCAGTCTCCCCGTTGATTTATCAGGATGAAGCAGGATATATCGGATGGGCGCGGATTTTGGCGGGGAAGGCAGGGAACGGCTGGAATTACCTCCCCGGATACAGCCTGTTACTGACGCCGATTTTTTGGCTGCTGGACGATATTCGGGAAGCGTATCCCTGGATCATCCGCTGCAATGCACTGATTGGGGCGTTGATTCCGGTGCTGCTTTATTTTCTCAGCGGCGTTTGGTATTCCGAAAAAGCGGTGACGGAGCGCTTTTTTGCGGCGGCAGGCGCTGCGCTTTATCCGACCGTTACTGCATATTCTCAGCTTGCCTTGTGCGAAAATTGGCTGTGTGTCTTATTG
>CAKSSZ010000011.1 GCA_934489915.1 uncultured Clostridia bacterium
ATGCATATCCGAGCCTAACACAATCGGCTTGCCGGAGGCCATCGCATACCGAACCGTTTTCGGAAAAAAGAAGCTGCAAAATGCGTCTGCATTCAGCTGCACTGTCAAGTCCATGGAAAGCAGCTGTTCGATCATCTCCGTATGCCGCAGCATTTCCCGGTACCGATCTAAGTGGGCAATCACCGGCCGCAGCCTGCGCACGGCAATGATGTAATAAATAGACTCCAACAGCCACGGCTGCCAGATCTCATAGGGCATTTCCAGCAAAATTACATCCGTTCCCTGGATGCACAGCCGCTCCAGCCCTTCCCGCCGGCACAGTCCCTCGCTCAAATGCACCTCGCACCCCAGCCGAATCTCCGGCAGGGAGGAAAGCAAGCCGGTTTGATTCAGCGTCTCATACGCATGGCTGCGCCGCTGCAAAAAGGAGTCCACCGATTCCTCCTCCCCATAATAATGAGAGGAGGCAACAACTGTGGTCACCCCCTGCTTCTGCACCGTTTTTAACAGATTGAAGGATACCGTCGGATCCTGTGCCCCGTCGTCCATGCCGGGGAGGATGTGACTGTGAAAATCAATCATAGCCGTCCCGCTCCTACCGATAGGTTTTATAATCGGAATATTTGTAATATTTCCCGTATTTGTAATATTTACGGTAACGATACCGATAGCCCTGCTTTTCATCCTCGGCGTCGTTCATAATAAAGCCGACCACGTTTGCCTCTGCAAATTGCAGGGTGGACAGGGCTTTTTTCAAGGCTTCATTCGCCGTATACTTCTGGCGCACCACCATCAGAACCTCATCTGCCAGCTTGCTGACGATGATCCCGTCCGTCACCATATTCACCGGCGGCGTATCAATAAAAATAAAGTCATATTTCTGCTTCAGGCTGTCCAGCCCCTCCTGTAATAAAGGAGAGGACAGCAGCTCCGCCGGATTGGGCGGAATGGCGCCCGAGGGAATGCAGTCCAGCCCCCATTCCTTGCTGTGGGCAATGCATTCCTCCAGCTTGCAAAAGCCGCCTAAATAATTGGCAAGACCTGTTTCATTCTTAATATTGGCATATTGATGCACCTTGGGCTTGCGCAGATCTGCGTCAATCACCAGCACCTTTACGCCGGTCATGGCAAACGCAATGGCAGTGTTCAGAGTGGTGGTGGTTTTCCCCTCGCCGGGGATGGCGCTGGTCAGCACAATGGTGTGGCACCCTTCTTTTTTCTGAATGGCAAATAAAATGTTGGTGCGAGCCGTTTTGTACGCCTCTTTAATCTGATAACTGACCTCTTCCGCCAACAGCTTGGAGCGGCACATTCCTTCCTGAGCCACAGGCTGCTTTGTTCGTTTGTTCAATTGCCACATCAGCGGTCCCCCCCTAAGACGATTTCTTCATTAAGTCCGGAATCACGCCCAACACCGGCAGCTGGTACTTCACAGCCAGCTCCTCTTCATCCTTAATGGTGGTATCGAACATTTCCAGCACATAAATTCCAACGGCAGAAAGCACAATGCCGATTAAAAAGCCCAAAAGCGTATTATTCCGCACGTTCGGGGAAGTGGGAGTGGTGGGCAACGCCGCATTATCGATGATCTCCACCGAGCCGGCCTTCACCACACGCATAATTTCCTGGGGTGCGTTGTTAAGCACCTCCTGCACAACCTCCCGCGCCAGCTCAGGGTTTTTACTGACAGCGCTCACCTGCAAAATTTCCGTTTCTCCCACGCCGCTCATGTTCAGCATGGCCTTCACCTGGGAGGCAGAAACCTTGGAGTTTAAGCGTTTGGAGATGGTCTGGCAAAAGGTATCGCTCTTTAAAATTTCAGAGTAGGTATTCACCAGCTGAACAGAAAGCGTATAATCATAGGTGGTGTAGGTTTTCAGCTGATTTTCCGAATTGTTGACCACATACAGCGTCCCCTTCGAGGTATAGGTGGGGTCTACCAGATAAACGGAATACAGATAGCTGATCATCCCCATCACCACGCCGGCAATCAGCACCACCCACCAGCGTTTTAAAAACAAATTGAAAAGGTCGTTTATTTTCAGAGCTTGCTCGTCCATATAAAAACTCCTCTCTTCCTAAGGCAGGTAAAAAACGAAATAGGCCTATGCCGGTGAAAGCACAAGCCTAAGGATCGGTTACCGGAATTTTCTTTTTCTGGCCGCCTCTGATTTCTTTTTGCGTTTTACGCTGGGCTTTTCATAATGCTCTCTTTTGCGGATTTCCGAAAGAACGCCAGCCTTTGCGCATTGTCTTTTAAAACGTCTCAATGCACTGTCCAAAGATTCATTATCTTTAAGTCTGATTTCAGACATGTCATTTCCCTCCCTCCGTTACCGGGTTATGGCAATCGGTACCAAGGGTCATTCCTTCAAATACCAATCTTCTACTATTATACATCATATCCCCCCTCTTTGTCAAGATGGGAAATAGAAAAAATATAAAATCTTTCATCCTTTTTTGCCGGATCAGCCCGGAGGCCACCCTAAATTTCTGCCGCCCAGCAGATGAAAATGGAGGTGACCCACCGTTTGGCCGCCGTCCACGCCGCAGTTATTCACAATACGGTAGCCGTTTTCCGCAATCCCCAGCTGCTTTGCCACCTGTGCCGCAGCCGTAAAAATTTTGGCAACGATCCATCCGTTTTCTTCATTCAGCTCATTGGCAGAGGCGATGTGCTCCTTGGGAATCAGCAGCACGTGTACCGGCGCCCCGGGATTGATATCCTCAAAGCAGTACACCCACTCGTCCTCATAGACCTTCTTGGAGGGAATTTCTCCGCTGATAATCTTACAAAACAAGCAATCTGACATATTTGGTTCCCCCTTTCCCAACAACTGTTTACGCAATCTGGCCGGCAAGCACGCTCTGCGCCTTTTGGAGCGCTTCCCCGATTTTTTCCGGGAGCTTTGCGCCTGCCTGTGCAGAATCCGGCTTTCCGCCGCCGGAGCCGCCTGCCGCCGCTGCGACTTCCTTAATCAGCCTTCCGCAGTGTGCGCCCCGCTCTACCGCCTCACGGGAGGCGCAGGCCATCAGCTGCACCCGCTCGCCTTCCGCCGCCAGCACCAGCACATAGGCACCCGTCATCCGATCCCGCAGCAGGTCCGCATATTGGAGCAGCTCATCCCTGCCCCCTGCAAGACGGTGACACAGCAGGCTTACGCCGTTCACCTGCACCGCCTCCTGCAGCACGCTGTCCAAAGACCCCTGGGCAAGCTTTGCCTGCAGGGCTTCCTTTTCCCGCTTCAGTTCCTTCAGCTGACTGTTCAGCTCATCGATTTTATGCACCGCTTCCTCTGCCGGCGCCCGCAGCGCTGCGGACACCTGAGCAGCAAACGCATTGCATTCCTGCAAACGTTCCAGCACCGCCCGGCCGGTGATTCCTTCAATTCTTCTCACCCCGGCTGCAATGCCGCTTTCCGACGTAATCTGGAACAGCGCCGCCTGGCTGGTGTTGCTCAAATGGGTACCGCCGCAAAATTCCACGCTCTTGTCTCCCATGGAAACCACCCGTACCGTTTCCCCGTATTTTTCACCGAACAGCGCAGTGGCGCCGGTTTTTTGCGCCTCCTCCCGCTTCATCACCTGTACGGAGATGGGCAGAGCCGCTAAAATCATTTCGTTCACCAGAGCCTCAACCTTCGCCAATTCCTCTGCCGTCATCGCAGAAAAATGGGAAAAGTCAAACCGCAGATGGTGTTCATTCACCAAAGAACCCGCCTGTGCCACATGATCCCCCAGCACCTGCTTTAACGCAGCCTGGAGCAGGTGAGTGGTGGAATGGTTCCGGGCAATGGCTGCCCGGCGGTCGCCGTCCACCTCCATGGAAAGGGTATCCCCCAGCTTCACACAGCCCTCGTCCAGTCGGCAGGTGTGCAGAAATTTCCCGTTTTGCTTTTTGCAGTCCAGCACCGCCGCCTGTCCGCCTGCACAGGAAACAGTCCCCCGGTCGCCTACCTGACCGCCGCTTTCGCCGTAAAACACCGTTTTGTCCGTCATCAGCACAAACTGACCCTCCCGGATCTCCTCCTGTGCCTGACCGTCCGCAAACAGCAAAATCACCTTGCCGCTGCAACATAATGCGTCATATCCCAAAAATTCCGTATCCAGAGGCTTGGCAAGCTGGGTGAGTGCGTCCTCCTTCCAGCCGGCGGTTTCCATATCCCCCCGGGCGGAACGGGCCCGCTCCCGCTGTGCGTCCATTTCCTTCTGATAGCCCGCCTCGTCCACGGCAATCCCCTGCTCCTCCGCAATTTCCCGGGTCAGATCAATGGGGAAGCCATAGGTATCGTACAGCTTAAACGCCTTTTCCCCGGACAGCGTCTTGCTGCCGGCTGTGGCGGTTTCCTTCAAATAATCGTTGAGAATGCCCAAGCCCTGGTCGATGGTCTCGTCAAACCGCTCTTCCTCCAGCTTCACAATCTTTTCAATATATGCCTGCTTTTCTTTCAGTTCCGGGTAGCCGGACAGAGATTCGGTCACCACCGTTCCCACCACCTGGTACAAGAACGGGTGGTCAATCCCCAGCAGCTTGCCGTGACGGGCAGCCCGCCGCAGCAGCCGCCGCAGCACATAGCCCCGCCCCTCGTTGGAGGGCAGAACGCCATCGCAGATCATAAACACCGTGCCCCGGATGTGGTCGGTGATGACCCGCAAAGAAACGTCCGCCTTTTCGTCCTTTTTATATTCCATTCCGGCAATCCGGCAAATATGCTTCATCACATTCTGGATGGTGTCCACCTCAAACAGGTTGTCCACCCCCTGCATAATGGCGGCAATCCGCTCTAACCCCATGCCCGTATCGATATTGGGGTGCGCCAGAGGATGGTATTCCCCCTGCTCGTCCTTATCAAACTGGGTAAAGACCAGGTTCCAGAATTCCACGTACCGGTCGCAGTCGCACCCGACGCCGCAGTTCGGACTGCCGCAGCCGTATTCCTCGCCCCGGTCAAAATAAATCTCCGAGCAGGGACCGCACGGACCTGTACCGATCTCCCAGAAATTATCCTCCTTGCCCATGCGCACCACCCGGTCGGGGGCAACGCCCACCTGCTTTGTCCAGATGTCAAAGGCCTCGTCGTCATCCTGATAAATGGTGACCCACAGCCGGTCAACCGGCAGCTCCATTTCTTTGGTCACAAATTCCCAAGCCCACGCAGTGGCTTCTTTTTTAAAATAATCCCCAAAGGAAAAGTTCCCCAGCATTTCAAAAAAAGTACCGTGGCGGGCGGTCTTGCCCACCCGTTCAATATCCGGCGTGCGGATACATTTCTGGCAGGTGGTCACTCGCTTGCGGGGAGGGACCTCCTTCCCGGTGAAATATGGTTTTAAGGGTGCCATTCCCGCATTGATCAACAACAGGCTGGCGTCATTTTGCGGAACCAGCGGAAAGCTGGGCAGTCGCAAATGCCCCTTGGATTCAAAAAAACGCAAGAACCGTTCTCTGATTTCATTTAACCCTAATTGCTCCATTCTAATCATCCGCTCCTAATTTCAAACTATTTCTAATTATATCTGTTTTTCTTCCTATTGTCAAGGACTTTTCCGGAAAAACAGAAAAAAGAAAACATTTTTCTTGCCAAACAGGAAAAAATAGTGTATAATAAAGATAGTGCTGTCCGGTTCGTCCGCGCCGGAGCGTACAGGCGATCAGCCAAACCCTAAATCTGCGGGCAGAAAGGCTATGGATGTAGTATGAAAACTGTAACAAAGGATATGATTATTGCTGACGTTTTGGCGTTGGATCCCGGCACGGCGGATTTTTTCTTTGAAATCGGGATGCACTGCCTGGGCTGCCCTTCCTCCAGCGGAGAAAGCATTGAGGACGCCTGCGCCATCCACGGTGCAGATGTGGATCAGCTGCTGCAAAAGATTAACGATTACCTGGCAGGCAAATAAGCGTGCCGGAACCGATAAGGGAGTTTTTTACAAATGTCTACAACTGTTATCATCGGCGCCCAATGGGGCGATGAAGGAAAAGGAAAGTTTATTGACCGTCTGGCACAGAAATCGGACGTGGTCGTCCGCTCCCAGGGCGGGAACAACGCCGGTCATACGGTGGTTTCCGACAGGGAGGTGTACAAGCTCCACCTGATCCCTTCCGGGATCCTGAGCGATTCTGCCCTGTGTATCATCGGCTGCGGCGTGGTGGTTGACCCGAAGGTGCTGCTGGAAGAGATTGACGGGTTAGAGCGCCGCGGCATCTCTACCCGGAACCTGAAGGTGGACGCCCGGGCGCATGTGATCATGCCCTACCATATTGTAGAGGACGGTCTGCTGGAAAAGGCGCGCGGGAAGAGCGATATCGGCACCACCCTGCGGGGCATCGGCCCGGCTTATATGGATAAAGCGCAGCGGTGCGGGATCCGGATGCACGACCTGATTTCCCCGGCAGCCTTTGCTGAAAAAACCAAAGAAAACCTGGCATTAAAAAATCAGATTTATACCAAAGTGTACGGCCATGACCCGCTGGATGCGGAGGCGATCATTGCAGAATATAACGGCTATGCCAAACGGCTTGCCCCTTATGTGTGCGACACCACCGTACTCACCTATAACGCCATCAAGGCGGGCAAAAAGGTGCTGTTTGAAGGCGCACAGGCAACCCTGCTGGATCTGGATCTGGGCACCTATCCCTATGTGACCTCCTCCCACCCCATCAGCGGCGGCGTGTGCACCGGCTCAGGCGTGGGTCCCACTATGATTGAAACCTGTATCGGCGTGGGCAAGGCGTATATTACCCGTGTGGGAAAGGGTCCCTTCCCTACCGAGCTGTTTGACGAAACCGGGGAAGAAATCCGCCAAAAGGGCGGCGAGTTCGGCACCACCACCGGCCGCCCCCGGAGAACCGGCTGGTTTGATGCAGTGATGATGCGCTATGCCGTCCGCACCAACGGGCTGACCTCCTTTGTGGTCAACAAGCTGGATCCTCTGTCCAATATCGGCGACCTGAAGCTTTGCGTCGCTTATGAAATGGACGGGGAGCGGATCACCGAGTTCCCTCCCTGCCTGGAGGATCTGGAACGGTGCAAACCCATTTATGAAACCATGCCCGGCTGGACAGAGGATATCTGCGGCATCCGCTCCTTTGATCAGCTGCCCCCCGCCGCTCAGAATTATATCAAGCGGATTGAGGAGCTTTGCGGCTGTAAGGTTTCCATGATCGGGACAGGCCCCGACCGGGACGATGTGATTGAATTATAAAAAGAGGCTGTTTCAAACGTTAACCGGCGTTTGAAACAGCCCTTGCATTTTAAGGGGGGCAGAATGTTCCTCCGTTTCTTGCGTTCCGGGGGTTCACTGTCCCTGTTTTATTCCTGCTCCAGATATCCCCCCAGCTTTTCCACCGTGCGGATAGGCGCATCCTTGGAGGTGCCCCAGGGCTTGTCTTCGTTTTTATAGTCAAATTTCTGGGTAAACCAGTGAATTTCTTCCCGGAGCCGCAGCAGCTCCCGTTTTTGCACCGCCGTCAGCCGTCGGCAAAAATCAGCGGCGTCCTTTTTGGAAAGAAAGCGTGCCGCCGCCTGAGAAAGCAAGCGGTAGTGGGGCATGCAAAACCCCCGGGAGCCTTCCACCTTTTCTGCAAAGCCGGGCTTGGTTTTCCATAAATAAAAAATCACATCCAGGTATTTGTCCATCACAAAATTCATTTTGTCACAGGCAGCACAGGTGGGGCGGGGCGGCTCCTTTTTGGAAAACAACCCTTTCTTGTCCAGATTCTTTGCCAGCTCCGCAACGTGGGTGTCCAGCATCAGGGCAAGGGGCAGCTTGTTCTGCGCCCGGAACAGCAGCCGGAGGTGACGGCGGCAAAACCCCTTTTGGTTGGTCTGGATCCGATAATCCGGCTCCATCATGGAGGGACCTAATAAAAAGTCCACCGTGTTCTCCTCCAATGCCTGCTCCAATGCACACACGGCGCACTCACAGTCTTTTTCAAAGGCTTCATTGACCGGAATTTCATAAATTTTTTCTTTCATCACACAAAAAAATCCTTTCCTCAGCACTTTTTTCCATTATACCATAAAAAGCGCAAAAAAGAAAGGCTTTTTTCAAAAGGAGGCACACATGACCCAAATTAAACTTCTCTCCCTCGCTCCCCTCGCACAGCCGGACTGTTTTACCGCAGCCCAAGAGATGCTTTGGGAGGAACGGCGCCGGGAAATCCGGCAAATCAAAAGCGACCTTGCCCGCCGCCAAAGAACCGGGGCGGGGGCGCTGCTGACCCATACCCTGCGCCAATGGGGCATTTCCTCCTTTTCTTATGCGGTTCACCCCTCCGGCAAGCCCTTTTTGCAGGATCACCCGGAGGTGTTTTTCAGCCTGTCCCATTCCGGGGAATGGGCTCTGTGCGCCGTGAGCGACCGTCCCATCGGGGCAGATCTCCAATCCCTCACCCACTACCGCCCCGCCGTTGCGGAGCGGATGTTCCCTCCGGAGGAAGCCGCCCGCCTTGCCGCCCTGCCCCGGGCAGAGCAGGATCGGGCATTCACCGCCGCTTGGGCAGCAGCGGAAAGCCGAGTCAAATATACCGGCAGCTGGCAAACATATCTCACCGCCCCCGCTCCCCGTCCCATCATCGCTCCCATCCCGGCAGTCATCATGATCTCCTCCCCCGAGGCCACCCTCCCCCGGGCAGAGCTTTGGGAAATAGAGGGCAGCTCCGCCTTTTCTCTGTAATAAACAGAGTAACTATATACACCTTTGCACTGACAAATCTTCAATTGTATCATTGGCACCACAAAGTATTCTCGTAATGAATCACCTACCTTAATCATCTGATCCTATTGCAGCACAAGTGGGATACAAAAAATGATGCCTGAAATTAATCGCATACTTTTCCGCCGTTTTTTGCTTCTTCTCACGGGAATCGGCTCAAGTATTTCCTCAATCAAACAAAAAAGTGACATTTGGACATCTTTTTGAGACAATGGGCAATGGCGTATTCTGTCTGTCTGTGATATACTTGCAGTAATCAAAGAAAAGGAGGATTCCCATGATTAAACTTACCTTTATCGGCGCAGGCAGTGCCGCATTTGCCAAAAATGTACTGGGAGACTGCCTGCTGGCTGACGCGATCAACGATCAGTTAGAAATTGCGCTCTATGATATTGATCGGGACAGACTGACAGAATCCGAGCAGTTAATCCGCGCCATCAATCGGATTTATAACCAAGACCGGGCGGTCATTAAGAGCTACCTGGGGGTAGAAAACCGCAAAGAAGCCTTTCGGGGAGCGGATTTTTTAGTCAATGCTATGCAGGTAGGAGGATACCGTCCCAGCACCGTTATTGATTTTGAAATCCCCAAAAAGTACGGTTTGCGGCAAACCATCGCCGACACTTTGGGCATCGGCGGTATTTTCCGGGCGCTGCGCACCATTCCGGTATTGCAAGACTTTGCAGAGGACATCATGCAGGTCTGCCCCAATGCATGGTTTTTGAACTACACCAACCCCATGGCAATGCTCTCTAACTTTATGCAGCGGTATACAGATATAAAATTTGTCGGGCTGTGCCACAGCGTGCAGGTATGCAGCGACCACCTGCTCAAGGCGCTGGAGCTGCCCACCGAAGGAATTCATGACAAAATTGCCGGGATCAATCACATGGCATGGCTGCTGGACATCCGCGATGCACAAGGCAATGATTTATATCCGGAAATCCGCCGCCGGGCGGCAGAAAAAAATGCCAAGGGAGAGCATTCGGACATGGTGCGATATGAATATATCCGTCGCCTCGGCTACTACTGCACCGAAAGCAGCGAGCATAACGCCGAATACAATCCCTTCTTCATTAAGCAAAACGAACCGGAGCTGATTGAGCGATACCATATCCCTCTGGATGAATATCCCCGCCGCTGTGAAAAGCATATTGCCGACTGGGGCAAGCAAAAGGAAGCCCTCTTTGCCGGCGGCAAGGTGGAGCATGAACGCAGTCTGGAATACGCCTCCAGAATCATTGAAGCAATGGTCACCAATACTCCCTTCCGCATGGGCGGGAATGTGTTAAACACCGGGCTGATCCCCAACCTGCCGCAGCTGGCAACGGTTGAGGTGCCCTGCATGGTAGACGCCGCCGGCATTCAGCCCACCTATGTAGGCGAGCTGCCCCTGCAGCTGGCAGCCATGAACAGCAGTAATATTTATCCCCAGCTGCTCACGGTTGAAGCGGCAGTCACCCACAAGCGGGATACCCTGTATCAAGCAGCTATGATGGATCCCCACACCGCCGCAGAGCTTTCCATTGATAAAATTGTGGCAATGTGTGACGAACTGATCGAAGCCCACAATCATTCCGGCTTCCCCATCGGGGAATTTCATTAAAAAAAGCCCCTAAGTACACGGATGAAAAAATGAGCCAACCCCCTAACCGTTAGATGTTTGATCTATCGTTTGGGGGTTGGCTCAAACTGTCTCCCTGCCCTCGGAGGAATTCTCCACTGATTTAAATTTGCACAACTAACAAATCCCCCCGCCGCAAAACCTGTTTTGCGGCGGGGGGATTTGCTTATTCCGTATAAATGGATACGGTTTGGGTCTCCTCGTCCCAATCCACTTGAGCGTCAAAGCTTTCGGAAACGGCACGGATAGGCACCAGGGTTCTGTCATTCACCACCCGTGCGGGGACATCCAGCAAAATCCGTTCCCCTCCCCGGTACAATTGTTTGGAACCGACAGTCAGCCGGATCGGCTGCTTGCCTTCCACCCGGGCGGTCACGGTCTGGGTTGCTTCGTCCCAATCCACCTGAGCGCCGAGGGCTTCAAAAATCACTCGCAGAGGAACCAGAACCCGATCGTAGAGAATCACCGGATTTTGGTCAAACCGGAGCCGCTCTCCGTTCACCAGCACCTTGACGGCAGAATCATCTGTCCGGGACAAGGGGGCGTCGCTGATGGAGAAAAAGCTCCATCCATGACTGCCGTCCCCTGACTTTTGCGCCACGCAATAAATGTCATCCCTGCCGCCCAAAGCCATATGCTCGTAGGTCAGACGGATCTCATATTTCCCGTTCCCGTAATCGGACAGAATCTCATGATCAACCACCTCATAATAGGGTCCGCCGTACCCCCCGTTCCAGGTAACATAATAATCCCCGTTCTCATAATATGCGTCGGTGTATGCGTCAATCTGATAGCGCCGACTGCTGTCATGGAGCGAGGCGATATCCTCCGCCTGAACGTGAAAGGTTTGCTGCAAAATAGCGTCGGTCACCGCACCGTCATACACCGTTGCATAGAAACGGCTGCGATCCAGCCGGGCGTTCACCGCCTCGTTGCTCCAATCATAATCATACCGCTCCTCTGTGCGGTAGTTCCGCTCGAACAGCGGAGCATTATACGGGTTCACCACAAAGCGCAGCACATCCTGTGCCGGCGTTGACCCGTCATAACGAAAGCCCAATTCCATCGCCCAGGAAATCACATAAGCCAATTCGTCCCAGTCGCTCTGGGATATCTCCTCCCCGGCAGCAAAGCACGGTGCGGAGCAGGCAAGCATACAAATGCACATCAAAACAGCTGCAATTCTTCTCATTCCATTCCCTCTTTTCCGGAAAGGAAAAGGAATCTGCGTCAGCAGATTCCTTTGTTCCAATCCATCTTAGCTTATTTCTGCGGGCCTGCGCTGACCAGCGCTTTCCCGGCTGCATTGCCTTCATATTTTGCAAAGTTCTTAATGAATCTGCCAGCCAGATCCTTTGCTTTTTCTTCCCACTCAGCAGCATTTGCATAAGTGTCCCGAGGATCCAGAATGTTCTTGTCCACACCCGGCAGCTCGGTGGGTACTTCAAAGTTAAAGTAAGGAAGCTTCTTGGTGGGTGCGTTGGCAATGTCGCCGTTTAAGATCGCGTCGATGATTCCTCTGGTGTCCTTAATGGAAATTCTCTTGCCGGTACCGTTCCAGCCGGTATTCACCAGATAAGCCTTTGCGCCGCTCTTTTGCATTTTCTTTACCAGCTCTTCTGCATACTTGGTCGGATGCAGCTCTAAGAACGCCTGACCGAAGCAAGCGGAGAAGGTCGGGGTCGGCTCGGTGATGCCCCGTTCCGTACCTGCCAGCTTTGCGGTAAAGCCGGACAGGAAGTAGTACTGGGTCTGTTCCGGAGTCAGGATAGAAACCGGAGGCAGCACGCCGAATGCATCCGCAGACAGGAAAATCACACTCTTTGCGTCCGGAGCCGCAGATACCGGGCGAACGATGTTGGTAATATGGTTAATCGGATAGGAAACACGGGTGTTTTCTGTTACGCTCTTATCGTCAAAGTCGATTTTGCCGTCCTTGTCCAGAGTGACGTTTTCCAGCAGAGCGTTCCGCTTGATTGCATGATAAATATCCGGTTCGGATTCCTTGTCCAGATGAATAACCTTTGCATAGCAGCCGCCTTCAAAGTTGAACACGCCGTTGTCGTCCCAGCCGTGCTCGTCGTCACCGATCAAAAGACGCTTCGGATCGGTAGAAAGGGTGGTCTTGCCGGTACCGGACAGACCGAAGAAGATGGCGGTGTTCTTGCCGTCCATATCGGTGTTGGCAGAGCAGTGCATGGAAGCGATGCCCCGCAGCGGCAGGTAATAGTTCATCATAGAGAACATACCCTTCTTCATTTCGCCGCCGTACCAGGTGTTCACAATTACCTGCTCCCGGCTGGTGATGTTGAACATAACAGCCGTTTCGGAATGGAGACCCAGCTCCTGATAATTTTCTACCTTTGCCTTGGAAGCGTTATACACCACGAAATCCGGTTCAAAGTTTTCCAGTTCTTCGGCCGTGGGCTGAATGAACATGTTGGTTACAAAATGCGCCTGCCAAGCAACCTCCACGATAAACCGAATGGCCATCCGGGTATCTGCATTGGTGCCGCAGAATGCGTCAACCACAAACAGTCTCTTGTTGGACAGCTCCTTCAGCGCCAGATCCTTTACCGCCTTCCAGGCTTCCTGGGTTGCGGGGTGGTTATCATTTTTATATTCGTCAGATGTCCACCATACAGTGTCCTTGGAGTTTTCATCCATGACAATGAATTTATCCTTGGGGGAACGGCCGGTATATACACCCGTCATCACATTCACCGCGCCCAATTCACTGACCTGACCTTTTTCAAATCCGTCCAAGCCCGGCTTGGTCTCCTCCTCAAACAGCAGCTCATAGGAGGGGTTATGCACGATTTCCGTAGTGCCGGAGATGCCATACTTGCTCAAATCAATTTTTTGCATGTTGATTACCTCTTTCTATTCATAATTCATAAAACCTTGGTTTGCACCCTTCACTAACAATTATAGTTAATTTCTTCACAAAAATCAATAGCTTTCCCTAATTTTCTGAAAAAAAACCGTAATATTTCCCGGTGAAAAACCGCATTTTCTTGTTCATTTTTCCCATGAACGCCCTTTCTGTCAGCCTACAGCACAATTTCCGCCCGGCTGCCCCCGGCTCTGTCCTTGGTGACCACAATTTTCCGGTCAATCTGCTCCTTCAGTGCCGGAACGTGGGAGATCAGCCCCACCAGCCGCCTGCCCTCCGAAAGCCCCGCCAGCGCCCGCAGGGCACAGTCCAGAGTATCCTCATCCAGCGAGCCGAAGCCCTCGTCAATAAACATGGTATCCAGCCGAACGCCCCCGGCATAGGACTGCACCTCGTCGGACAGCCCCAGCGCCAAGGCTAAGGACGCCAAAAAGGATTCGCCCCCCGACAGGGTTTTCACGCTCCGTTCCCCGCCGCCGTAGTGGTCGATCACATTCAGCTCCAGCCCGCTCTGGCTGCGATAATTCTCTGCGCCCCGCCGCCGCTTCATCTCAAACTGCCCCTCTGACAT
The DNA here is from genome assembly GCA_934489915.1 of uncultured Clostridia bacterium. Lineage (GTDB taxonomy): Bacteria > Bacillota > Clostridia > HGM11514 > HGM11514 > SIG438. The sequence continues at coordinate 13,807 of CAKSSZ010000011.1, forward strand.
GGTCAGCAGCCGACGGTTCGCCCGGGTCAGGATCCGGTCAAAAAAGGCGGCCTGCACATATGCCTCCAACGTGATCTTTTCCTTGCCGCTCACCGTACCGTTTGCCGTATCGGAAAGCGCCTTGACCCAGCCCCAGCTTTGCTCTGCCTGCTTCAATCTTTCGTGCGCCTCCTGCATTTTTGCGAGCAAATGCCGGTTATGCTCCAGCCGCAGCAACGCCCCTTGCCGCTGCTCCTCCGCCTGCTTTTTTTCCTCGGTTAAAATCTGCTGCCGCTCTGCGATGGGGGCGGCCTTCTCCTGTCCGGACGGCGCCCCCTGGGCGATGGTTTGCTCCAGCAGCTGCAGCCGACTGTTCCGGCGGTGAAATTCTTCGGTGAGGCGGGCAAGGGCTTCTTCCATCGCTGTCTTTTCCGCCAGCAGCTTTGCCAGAGCGGCTTCTGCCGCTTTCAAATTCGGGAATTGCAGCGTTTTCTCCAGCTCTGCCTGCTGGCGTTTTCCTTCCTCCAGGGCAGCCTGCCGGGCGGCGATTTCCTGTAACAGATGGGCTTGCTCCTGTTGCAGCCGGGATAACTCCTGCTGCTGCGCCGCCAACCGTTTTTCTGCCGTCTGCCGCTGCGCCCACACCCGCTGCGCCCGTTCCAGCTCTCCGGTCAGCTGCGCCTGCCGCTCCTTACACTGTCTCTCCCGTTCTCCCAGTCCTTCCTCCGCCTGCTCTGTCTGCCCCAAGCTTCGTTGCGCAATGGCGATCCATCCGTCCTGTGCAGCCTGGTATGCCCCCTTCTTTTCTCCTGCCGCTGCACTGGAAAGAGCAGCGGCTCGCTCCTGTTCTTCCCACTCCTGCCGCAGCTGTTCCAAGGCGGTTTGAGCGGGGGCTTCTGCCGATTTTTTCGCCGGGCGGGGGTGCTCCAACGCCCCGCAAACCGGGCAGGGCTTGCCATCTGCCAATCCTTCTGCCAGAATGCCCGCCTGCCCGTCCAAAAATGCCCGGTACATTTGCCGGTACCGCTCCTGTAACCTTTCCGCCTCACGGCGTTTGGCGCAATAATCCCGCTGGGCTGCCTCCAGCTCCCCTTTGAGCCGATTGCAATCCGCCCATGCCTGCCGAGCCTGTTTCAGCTGCTCTTCTTCCCGGGATAATCCTTCCAGCTCCCGCTGCAGCTGCTCCCGCCTTTCCCGGGTTTCGTCTGCCCGGGCAAGCTCTGCCTGAGCGACAGCCTGCTCCCGGGTCAGGGTCTCCACCCGGGCGGCACACCTTTTCGCCTGTTCCCGCAGCTGCAATAGGGCAGCCTGCTCCCGCTCCCAGGCATTTTTCTTTTGCTCCAAGCGGGAATACTCCGGCAATTCCGCCCGCAGCGCCGCAATGCGCTCCGCTGTTTGTTCCCGCAATTCCGCCCGCTCCTGCTCCTGCTCCAACCCGCAGCGTACTGCCTCCAGGAGGGGTTCCTCCCGTGCTTTTTCCTCCCGTGCCCGGCGGATCTGCTGCTCCTTTTTCTCTGCCTCCAACGCCAGCGCCAATTGACCCGTCGTCTCGGAAAGCTGCTCCTCCAGCGCCCCAAGCCGCTCCTCTGCCCGGGAAAGGAGCGTCTCTTCCCGCTCTACCAGAGTGGCCAGCCCTTTCTTTTTGTCCTCCGGCGGCTCCGCCTCCCACCAAACCTCCTCTAAGCATTGGCAGACGTCCTCCTTCGCCGATTCATACTGTCGGCTCAAGGCGGCGGATTCTTCCTTAATCCGATCCTGAAACGCCGCATACTGATGGGTCAGAAATAGCTTTTGAAAAATCTTTTTCCGCTCCTCGGTGGCGGCAAGCAGCACCTTCATAAAATCCCCCTGGGCGATCATGGCAATTTGTGAAAATTGGTGCTTATCCAACCCCAGCAGGGCGACGATCTCCTGATTCACTTCCTTTGTTTTGGTGACGATCCGCCCGTCCGGCAGGTGTAATTCCCCGTTGCTCCGCTCCAGCGTAACGCCCTCGCCCCGTGCCTTGGGGCGTTCATATTCCGGGTTCCGCCGGACGGTATATTCCTGCCCCCGGCAAAGAAAGGTCAGCTCCACAAAGGTGGGGACGGCAGGGTCGGCATACAGGGAGCGGAGCATTCCCGCCTCTCGGTTCGCCCCGCTTGCCTCCCCGTACAGGGCAAAGGAAATAGCGTCAAAAATCGTAGTTTTCCCTGCCCCTGTATCGCCGGTAATCAAATAAAGTCCCCTCTCCCCCAATGCCCGAAAGGAAAGGACAGTTTCCCCCGCATAGGGGCCAAAGGCAGACATGGTTAAGGTCAAGGGTCTCATGCTTCCACCTCCCGGATCTCCTGCATCAGCCGCTGCGCCAGTTCCCGCTGCTCCCGGCTCATTTCCTGATTGTTCTGCTGGCGGTACAGCTCCTCCAGCAGATCCAGGGGGGATTTTTCCTCCGGCCGTTCCTCAAAAGTCAGCTCCTCTGCCCGGCTTGTCCGCAAATTATCGTATTCCAGCTTCATTAAGTTGGGGTAAATAATCCTGAGCTTTGCGGCAGCGTCCACCACGTCCTCTTCATCGGTAAGGATCGCCCGGATATAGTCGCTCTGATAGGAGGCGCCTTCGTAAAACGCCTTTGCGGTCAGCTCCTCATACCGCCCCCGCAGGGTGGTCATGCGCCGCAGGGGGGGAAGCGCCGTTTCCCGCACGGTCACCTGCCCCTTTTCCCGCAATTCCACAACCGTGACCGATTTGACCTGATCCCCCTCCGAAAAGGAATACGCCAAGGGGGAGCCACAGTACCGCACCCTCTCGGATCCCACCCACTGGGGACGGTGGATATGCCCTAAGGCAGTGTAATCAAAGGGGGCAAACAGCTCTGCACTGATTCCGTCCGTCCCCCCGATCACCACCTCCTCCGATTCCGACGGAATTGCTCCGGTCACAAACTGGTGCGCCACCAACACATTCCGCTCCCCGGGCTCTAAGGTCAGGCGGGAAAGCACGGCGCTCATCGCCTGCTCGCTGGTTTCTGCCTCCACCCCCAGCGCCTTTCTCACCCGGACAGGCTTTATAAACGGGAGCAAAAACAGGCGCACCGTACCGAAAGCGTCCGTCAGGGCATACTGCGCCACCGTCCCGTCATATTCCCCTGCCACATACACGCCCCCCTTTTCCAGCAGCTGTCTGCCAAAGGCAAGCCTGCCAGGGGAATCATGGTTCCCGCTGATCAGAAACACCGCAGCGCACCGGCACGAAAGACCTACCAAAAACCAATCCAGCAGTCCCACCGC
>CAKSSZ010000012.1 GCA_934489915.1 uncultured Clostridia bacterium
GGTACGCGTGAGGGAACGATTTTGACAGCGCTTTTGACGGGAGTTGTTGTGAATTTTTTTGTAAAGCGAATCTCCGAGCCGGTTAACAACATATTGTCAAATTAGGTATATGAATTTGAAAGTCACGGTTTCATTTACTATTTGCTTACTGTCGCCTTTCTGTAAGAATTCTTGAACTGCTGTACCGTTACTATGATAATTAGAAATCAATACAGCGGAATTTCACCATTGTAATTTTCTGCTTTTTCGATCAGGGGACCCTTTGCGCCCATGGTAAAAGCAATGTTGCTGCTGCGAATGGACAACAGCTGCATCCCCGGTGTAACAGATAGAAACTCCATCATTTCTTTTGATAAACGGATTTGTCCCTCTTTTGAGATTGTGATCCAGCAATAGGAACGCCCCTGGTACGGAAGAAATACTCCCGGTTTCGCCGTGTAATGCAGCAGGGAAGGAAGGTCATCCAAAATGTGTCCAAGCTTGGATGGATAGAGTAGTCCTTTGCGGGTAATGCAAAATCCGCCTGTTATTTTGCTTCCCGTAAATAAATATCCCTTTCCTTCCTCCGTAATTTGATACTCATTGATTGCCTGCGGCGGAAGCTGAAGGCTCCCATCCTGATGAATCAGCGATTTTCCGAAAATATATTTTCCACCCTTATTCATTTGCGGCATACATAATCCCCTCCATCATTGATCATGGTAATTTGATATTGACACTATTTTCATTATACCTACCGATCGATAGGTTGCAAGCTTTTAAAATGAAATTTTAGTATGCGAAACCAAAAAATTTTTTTATGCAACTTTTTCTCTCTTTACATGGTATTTATTGATAGGGGGATATGATAGTTTGGGGGCGAAAAGAATGAAAAAAACGCTTGGCATAATCCTTTTGTTGATTTGTATGCTGATAAATGCTTCAGTTTATGCGGATGAGAATGAGTTTGTACAGGCGGATATACAAGTATTCTTAAATGACGAGCAGCTTGTGTTAACACAGAAGCCTATGCTTTATCATGAAGTACGGTGGCTGCCGTTAAGCGAGATTTGCCGCTCGTTACAGTATAATCTGGCATTTGACCGCAGCACAAATGTGGTGGTAATTACCCCCGAGGATATTTGTAGAACGGATGATGATAAGAAAATTACCTTCACCGTTGGTTCTGAATGCATTCAAATGGTTTCCGGCGAGTATGTGAATGAAATTACCAATGCATATACCAATAATGATTCGGTGTACGAACCTATGAGCTGTGAAATCAATGGAGAAATCTATATGCCTGCATATTATTTATGCCGGGCTTTTGGTTTAAAGCTAAAAAGATATTCTAATTTGGAACCTAATGTGATTAAAATGTTTACCCGAGGATATTTGAATGCGGCAATGGAGACAAAGAAACCGCTGATGATTGTGATAGAGCCACTTGCCCTTACTGTGGAGGGCGTGAAGGTCTCTTTTCAATCCATGTTATTTACGGACGAAAATGGGAGATTGCTTGTCCCGGTTCGTGAGCTGTGCGAGCTGCTTAATTATCACGTTTATTGGTTTGAGGATCCGCAGCGGGTGTGTATTACCGCCGTCCCGAATGATATGAGCAAATACGGCTATGCCGAGGCAGAAAGTTCCAGTGGAGGAACAGGCATATGGTTTTCTATCGGTGAAAGACAGTATCGTATCAACGGAGATTATTTTAAAATGGATACAGCCGCCCAAATTGTCAATCAGCGCACCTATGTTCCATTGCGTGTTTTGGCTGAATTTATGGGATATGATGTGATATATGTTGCCCAATCCGGGGCGTAACGGAACAAGAAGACGGAGATTAGCCTTCCGGTTATAATTGTGTGATCATGCAATTGTAACCGGAAGTTTTTTTGTAAAAATGATGGAATCAAATAGCCTGATTTAAATTCCAACAAAAAAATGTAGAAAAATCGTAGAAATAAAACTTTTTTTCTGCGATACTTTTTGAAATGATTGTAGTATAATGGTCTTGTCGGTTGAAAAAAGGCAACTCAAAATGAGAAAAGGGGAATAAAAATGAAAAAGGAAATGATTTCAAACATGCAGATTACCTTACCGGAGGGGGAATGTAGACTGGAATATTACTTGTGCGAAAGACCGGAATCCTATGGTGTTGAAATCGTGAAAAAGAAGTGTGATACCGGAGAAGTGGTGGAGTCAGAAGGTTATTCGGATGTTTGCTGTTCTCGGAACCGCACTCAGTATATGCTCCGTCAAATGGCAAAAAATACAGTAACGCCTATTTCCTTGTCTGAGGTGATGGAAGCATTGATGATGGATGCAGAAGAGGCATGGAAGGATGCGATTTAAGAAAGCGCATTATGAAAAACCCGTCTCTACAAGAGACGGGTTTGGAGCTGGTGGTCAGAATCGAACTGACAACCTGCTCATTACGAATGAGCTGCTCTGCCATTGAGCCACACCAGCAATGTGCAGGGACAAACCTGCCCTGCAACAAATAATATTATATCAAAAATCTATTGTGTTTGTCAAGCTTTTTTTGATTATTTTTGAAAACGGTTTTTGGCAAAGCGCCAAGCGTCTTCACACATTTCATCAATTCCGTATTTTGCTTTCCAGCCCAGCTCCCGTTCTGCTTTCGAGGGGTCAGCGTAGCATTGAGCAATGTCACCCGGACGGCGGTCTACAATTTGATAGGCAACCTTCTTGCCGCTGGCTTTTTCAAACGCTTTTACTACCTGCAGTACGGAGTAACCGTTTCCGGTTCCCAGATTGTAAATATCAACGCCGGTGCGGTTTGCAATCCGTTCTACTGCTTTAATGTGTCCCAGAGCCAAATCTACCACGTGGATATAATCCCGTACGCCGGTACCGTCGGGAGTGGGATAGTCGTTGCCGAATACGCTCAGGCTTGCCAGCTCACCTGTGGCAACCTTAGCCACATAGGGTAAGAGGTTGTTGGGGATTCCGTTAGGATCTTCCCCCAAAAGACCGCTTTTGTGAGCGCCGATGGGATTAAAGTAACGCAGAAGCACAACGCCCCATTCCGGATCGGAAATAACCAGATCCTGCAAAATTTGTTCAATCATTAGCTTGGTGCTGCCATAAGGGTTGGTGGTGTGCAGGGGGAAGTCTTCCCGAATCGGTACGGAAGCCGGGTCACCGTAAACCGTGGCAGAGGAGCTGAAGACGATTTTCTTCACATGATGCTCCTGCATGACCTGGCACAAAACCAAAGTACTCATTAAATTATTTTCATAATAGCGCAGTGGCTGGCTTACCGATTCCCCCACTGCTTTTAGTCCCGCAAAGTGAATGACCACATCAATGGACTGCTCGTTAAAGATCTTTTCCACAGCGGCTTTGTCAGTAAAATCTGCCTCATAGAAAGGGAATTCCTTGCCGGTAATGGTTTTAATATCCTGGACTGTTTGGGGTTTGGAATTCACAAAATTATCTGCTACAACAATATCGTAGCCTGCGTCTAACAGTTCTACGCAAGTGTGGCTGCCGATGTATCCGGCGCCCCCTGTTACTAAAATATTCACATCACATCATCCTTTCAAGTTCGTCCTAATTCCATTATACTACAAAATGATTTCTTTTGCACTACTTTTTTTGAAATTTTATAAATTTGAACCAATTTTTAAGATGATTGGCCTTGCAGGGCTTCATATTGCGCCCGCAGCAAATGATAATACATCCCCTTTTTTTCTAATAGCTGCCGATGGGTACCGGCTTCCTGAATGCCGCCGTTGGCAATGCACATAATGCAGTCTGCTTGCTGAATGGTGGAAAGACGGTGTGCAATAATAAAGGAAGTTCTGTTTTGCAGCAACCGTTGCAAGGCTTGCTGAATGACCCGCTCGGTTTCGGTATCAATGGTGGAAGTGGCTTCATCCAAAATAAGAATTTTCGGATCAGCCAATACCACCCGGGCAAAGGACAGGAGCTGCCGTTCGCCGGCGGATAGCTCGCTGCCCCGTTCGGAAATGCGGGTGTAGTATCCGTTCGGCAGTTTTTGAATAAATTCGTCTGCATAAATGGCGCGGGCAGCTGCCATACATTCTTCGTCGGTTGCGTCCAGTCTGCCGTAACGGATATTTTCAATGATGTTCCCTTCAAATACAAAGCTGTCCTGCATCATAATGCCCATTTGCGAACGGAGGGAATGCAGAGTAACCTGACTGATATCCTGTCCGTCGATCAGGATTTTCCCGGATCTGGGGTCATAAAAACGGCTGATTAAATTGACCACTGTAGTTTTTCCTGCGCCGGTGGGCCCAACAAAGGCAATGGTTTGACCGGGCTGCACCCGGAAGGACACATCCTTTAAAATGGTTTGCCCTTCCTCATACCCAAAGGTGACCTGCTGGAAATCCACCTCGCCCTGAATGGGGGGCAGGGAGATGGCGTCTGGGGCGTCTTTCAGATCCGGCTCGGTTTCTAAAATATCAAATATTGTCTCCAGATTTGCCATGGCAGTCAGCAGCTGGTTATAAATGACCGACATATTGTTAATGGGCTGCCAGAAGCGGGTAATGTATCCTGCAAAGGCAAAAATGGTGCCCAGAGTCATGGCTTGCTTTCCTAACAGAACCCAGCCTACATAATAGGTTGCGGCTGTGCCTATTACGCCGATGATGTCAATGCAGGGCAGAAAAAACTGATTCAGGCGGAAGGCATGCAGCCAGGTATTAACACAGGTATGATTGAGGTTATCATAAATTTCCGCATTTTGCTTTTCTCGGGTGAAGGATTGAATGATTTTCACCCCCATAATATTTTCGTGCAAAAAGGCAGTACGGTTGGAGTTTTTGTGATTGTTTTGCAGCTGCCAGTAATGGATGGCGTTTTTAAAGCCGAATACAACTGCGAATAACGGAATACAGGTGAGGAGGCTGACCGCAGTAAGCTTGATATCAATGGTTAGCATTAAAATAATAATCACAATCAGCGTGACAAAATCGCTCACCAAATTTACAATACCGTCTGAAAGCAGGTTGGCAAGGGCATCAATATAGTTGGTCAACCGCACCAAAATCTTTCCTGTCGGGCGATCGTCAAAAAACCGAAAGGAGAGGGTTTGCAGATGGGAAAACAGATCTTTTCGCAAGTCATAAATGACCCAATACCCCACCTGATTCATTAAAATTCCCTTGACGCTGGTCAGCGCCGCCTGGGCAATGATGAGCAGCAGAAGCACACCTACTGCAATGCATACGCCCGGAATATTCCCGGAAGGGATCATATCGTCCATCACAATTTTGGAAACGTAAGGGCCGCCTAAGGAGCAAATGGAGGCAAGCCCCATTAAAATTAGGCCGATGATAAATTTCCCCTTGTATTTTGCTACATAGGCGCTGAATTTTTTTAATTGCTGGGGATTCCATTTTCGTTCCAGAATTTCATCTTCAAAATAGGTATTCCGAGCCATGTTTATTCCACCCCCATTCCCAAAATTTCAGCAATGCTGTCGCCGTATTGCTCTTGATAAATACGGGCATAGCGCCCGTTTTTTGCCAGCAGCTGCCGGTGGGTTCCCATTTCTTCAATCCGTCCGTGATCCAGCACAATGATTTGGTCGGCATCCTGTACAGAGGATACTCGGCTGGCGACAATGAGCAGGGAGTGCGGCTCCTTCATATGGCGGATGTTTTCTAAAATCACCTGCTCTGTCTCATTGTCCAATGCAGAGGTGGAGTCATCTAAAATCAAGATAGGCGCATGCTTTACAAAGGAGCGCGCCATGGAAATACGTTGCTTTTGACCGCCGGAAAGGCCGATGCCCCGTTCTCCGACAATCGTGTCGTAGCCCTGCTCCAAACGGTTGATAAAGCCGTCTGCATCGGCTGTTTTTGCTGCGTGAACCACTTCCTCCTGAGGGATGGCGTCATTTTCATAGGCAATATTGGAGTCTACCGTGTTGGAAAACAGAAATACATCCTGGCTCACATACGAAATGCTTTTGCGCAGATCCGTCAAGGAATAGTCCCGCACGTCGATTCCGTCTAAGGTGACCCGACCGTTTGTGCAGTCATAAAAGCGGGGGATCAGGTTCAGTAAAGAGGTTTTTCCGCTGCCGGTAGCGCCCAAAATTCCCAGCTTGGAGCCCAAGGGCAGTTGCAGGTTAATATGATCTAAAATTAGGTTCCCGTCGTAGGTAAGGGAAACATCCTCAAAAGCCAAATCTCCGTGAATGGGATGGTGCCCGGTTGGGTTTTTGGGGCTTGCAATGGCAGGCTCCTGTTCTAAGAAGCCAAACATTTTCTCCCCGGAAACCAGTGCATTTTGCAGAGTGGTAGTGTAGGTAGCAATTAAATTAATCGGGTTCATCAAATAAGTAATATAAGAAGTAAAGGCAACCAAGGTTCCAATGGAAATTTTGCCTTGGATAACCAAGATACCGCCGGAAAGCAGAGTAACCATGTAAGGAAAGTTTCCGAATACAATGAATTTCCAATATTGGCTTGCCCATGCCCGGATCAGCTTGAGGTGCAGCATGGTAAACGCTTTATTTTCCCGATCCAGCTTTTCTTCCTCAAACTTCTCCCGAGAAAAAGCGCGGACAATCCGAATGCCGTTTAAATTTTCCTGCGCTACAGTGGAAATGCGGGAGGCCTGCTCCCGAATGTCAATGTAAATCGGACGAACCAGCTTTGCATATTGGCGGGTATAGGCTGCCACAAAGGGTAGGCAGAGATAAGCGAGCAGAGTCATTAAGGGCTGCATGGAAAAAAGAATTACGCTTGCCATCACAAAAGAAAAAACAGACTCAAAAATAGCCGGAAAGGTTGCTGAAAAAATATTTTTCACATTTTCTGCGTCTGAGGAAAGAACGGTCAGCAAATTTCCGGTTTTGGCTTTTTGAAAGGTTTCAAAAGAAAGCTGAAAAAATTTTCTCAGCAATCGGCCTCGTATTTCAATGATGCCTTTCAGGGTATTGGTTTCCAATAAATAATTTTTAGTAAAGTTGACGCCGTGCTTTAGCAGCGTAACGCCCACCATGCCAAATAAAATGGGGAGCAGAAGGCGGGCTTCCCCTTGCTCATATACACGGTCAAATAAGAGCTTGCTCAGATAAGGGTTTACCATGTTCAGCCCGATCATTGCAATGGACAGAAAATAGCAAAAAAGAATTGCCGTTTGATAGGGTTTAAAAAATTGCCAGGCCTTGCGAAAAATTTTCATCCTGATTCCCCCCAAAAAATACCCCGTTGTTTTTTGTTTATTATAGCATAGTTTTATGAGAAAGGGAATTCTGAAAATGGAACCTCAGGCAAGAAATTTTCTCTTTCGGGAGAGTTCTCGCCGCTTTTCTTCCAAATGCTTAAAAATAATCACTTTCTGAGCCTTTTTCTTGCATTTTCATTGTGTTTGTGATATACTGTTTTTAACAAAGGAGGGATTGACTTTGATTACCAAGGAGTTAATTGACTTATTGCATCAGGGCGCCAGTATCCAGCGGTGGAATGATCATTTTCGGCCGCATAAGGGCTTTACCGAGCTGGATAAACAGGCGCATAAGCTGTTTTATATGTATGCGCTAAAGAAGTTTGAACCGGATGGGTCGTTGGATGAGCAACTTTTGATTGAGGGCTGTATTTTTGAATATTTACATCGGGTGATTTTAACGGATATTAAGCCCCCGGTGTTTCATAAGCTGATGGCGGAGAAGGGTGAGCAGATCAACCGTTGGGTGCTGGAGGTGCTGCGCCCGGCTTGTGAGCCGGTGGCAGGCGGTTTTTATCAAAAATTTCAGCAATATTTGCTGGATCCGGAATATGCAAAGCAGGAAAAGAGAATTATTTCGGCGGCTCACTATTTAGCGACTGCCTGGGAATTTTCGATTGTTTATTCTTTTTCCTCTGGGTTGTACGGAATCCAGTCTGTAAAGGAAGAGATTGACGCAGAAATTGCTCCGTACTTTTCTCTGCCCAGTGTGCAGCGATACTATGCAGACGTGAAGATTAAGAATTTTCTTAATCTGGTGGGTCAGCTGCGGCTGCAGCTTCGGTGGGCGAGGTGCTACCGGATTCCGGAAACGTCCGTATTGGGGCATATGATGATTGTTGCGGCGCTCTCCTACTTTTTTACTCTGGAAATCGGCGGGTGCGGCAAGCGGGTTTGCAATAATTTTTACGGCGGACTCTTTCATGATTTGCCCGAAGTGCTGACCCGGGACATTGTTTCTCCGGTCAAACGGTCGGTGGAAGGACTGGACGATATTATTAAGGAAATTGAAAATGATGCATTGGAGCAGACGGTGTTCCCGCTGCTGCCGGATTCCTGGCGGGATAAGCTGCATTATTATATCCAGGAGGAATTTAAAAGCAAGATCATTTCAGGCGGTCAGGTGACCTATTGCTCCAGTGATGAAATCAACCGTCTGTATGATCAGGAAAAATTTAATCCGTTAGACGGAGAATTGATCCGGGGGGCGGATCATTTGTCCGCTTATATTGAGGCTTATCTTTCCATTCAATACGGGATCCGTTCTGAGGCGTTGATCAGCGGGCAAAAAAATCTCTACCCTTTATACAAGGGTAGAGCAATTGCCGGTTTGGATATGCAGCAGTATTTTGATTTGTTTACGGCGTAGGAGAGGGGGAGGGCGAGAGAGAAGAGACACCTTCCCGAATTACCTTTGGAACCGGTTCATAGCGACTGGTGGAGATCATGTCGTTTTGCACCGTTTCACCGTTGCGGGTGATGATCCGATACGTGTTTACAACGCTGCCGTCTGTTCCGTTCTGAATGATTTCCTGTTTGCCGGCTTCTAACCGGTCGGTCATCACTGTTTTACTATGGTAGGGGATCGTTTCCGTTACGCTGTTGTTGATGGTGACGGTCTGATCCGGGTTTGCATTGGTTCCCTGAATGGTGATGGTCAGGTTGCTGCCATCAGCAGCGGCTAAAATACGGATGGGGAACAGCGAGGTGTTTTGAAATTGCAAATCGACCCCATCTGCGGAGATTTCTGCATCCTGTCCGGCGGGAATATAACTGACGGGCAAGGTGTGAGCTGTGCGGGAGAGGATGTGCAAGTTGGCGTAGAGAGCGGCAGAATAAAGGGTAGAAGCCGCCTGACAAAGCCCTCCCCCGGGAGCCTGCTTCAGTTCCCCCCGGGAATAAACATTAGCCGGGCGGAAGCCTTGTTCCGTGGTGCCGCCTCCGACCCGTTCCAAAAAGGAAAAAGTTTCACCTGCTTCTAAAATAATGCCGTTGAGCCGCTGTGCTGCCAGCTCTACATTATAATTCCGCCCGTCGTCACCGGAACCGTACGAGGTGGTGTAGGTGGCGATGGTATCCTTTAAAATATTGGTGTCCAGATCCGCATAGGTAACGCTTGCCTTGGTGTATACCAAGGGAATTTTGCACGTTTTTTTGTCTTTTAACAGCTGGGCGGCGGACTCTTTATCAAAAGAAACGCCGTCCTCGTCCGGGATGATTGTAATTTCACCGTTTTCTGTTTGGTATCGGGCATTGACCGGATCCTTGAAAAATTCGTCAGCCAGCGCTTCCACCGAAATGGGAGCGGGGCTTTCTTTTTTTGTGGCAAGAGCTACCGGCTCCTGTGTACCGGAAAGCAATGCGTCAAGTAGGTCATGCATCAGCTGCTCTCGGTCAATGACTTCTCCTTTTTCTCCGGCGGTGACGACAATAAAGCCGTCCTCCTCCCGATAGGTTGCTTCCTTCACCGGTGTTTTGATTTTCTTTTGCAGAGAAGCAAGGTGTTGGTTTAGTTTTTCTTCATCATAGGAGATGGTGGGGTAAACTGCGGTTCCCATCAGCCGTGCGGCTAAAATATCCTTGCAGCGCAGGAAAACAGATCCGTTTTTTCCTAATAAATAAGCTTGGTTGACGGCATCCTCCCAGTCTATTTTTGCGCCGATATCGGCAAGGCGTAAGGAAACCTCCACATTAGAATAGGTGAGAACCACCGGTTTTTCCGTCAGCCCCTGGGCGGCCATCATGGTTTTTTCTTTTGCCCGTTCTAAGGTGTTCCCCTCTAAAGGCAGTGCAGATAACCGCACCCCGTAGGCAACCGTTTGCTGAATATAACAGGTAAACAGCAGCACACAGGCTGACGCAACCAGTACAACCGCTAAAATTGCTGCAAATATAATTGGAATTGTCTTTTTCATCGGCGACCTCCTTGTGGTGACAAGCCTTTCTTTTATTATACTCCATTTATGTCAACTTGTAAATAACCAAAAAGCAATTCTTAAAAATAATTTGTCCGCATATAATAAAGAAAAAAGAAAAACAGGTGGACAATATGAAACGAAAATACATAGCGTTTTTTCTGGCTTTGGCAATAGGAGCCAAGCTGTTGGGCGGGTTGCATTGCAGTACGGAGGGGAGCAAGTGGATCTTGGGGCAGATCCTTCCTGTAAAGGGGGCGGTTGCAGAAAGCTTGGCGCCGTCTTTGCTCAGAATGGGAAATTCCGTTTTTTCAGCAAAGCTGACCAAACGCAGAAAGCAGGAACCCAAGGAAGAGCCAGTTTCACCGGCTGCCTGGAGCCCGCAGGTGAGGAATCAAACTTCTTATGAGATCAATCCTGCAGAACTGGTGCGCCAAGCTCTGCCTTTTTTACCTCTGCGGGACGGGAAACTGCCTCAGGTACTGATTGTTCATACGCATACGTCAGAGGGGTATCAGCCGGAGGAACGTTCTCAGGATCCGGAGAAAAATGTCATTGTCATTGGAGAAATTCTCACCCGGGCGTTGGAGAAAGAAGGAATAGGGGTCATTCATGATACCACCGTACATGACGCTGATTATAACGGTTCCTACGGCCGCAGCCGTGAAACGGTGGAACAAATTCTTGCCGATCACCCATCAATACAGATTGTGCTGGATGTGCATCGGGACGCCGCCACCATGGAGGATGGCGGCAGCCTGGCGGTGACAACCGATTGGGAGGGAAAGCAGGTGGGTCAGATTATGCTGGTGATCGGAACGGACGAAGGCGGGCTGGATCACCCCGATTGGAAAAGCAACTTATCCTTTGCGCTGCGGCTGCAACGGGAGATGGATCAGCAATTTCCCGGTTTAAGCAGACCTTTAATTTTGCGAAAGGAGCGATATAATCAGGATTTAGCGCCGGGCATGGTGATTGTGGAGGTGGCGGCCAGCGGCAATCAGCCGGAGGAAGCCAAAGCGGGGGTAAAGCTGTTTGCCAAAGCAATGATCAAAACGCTGAAATAGGGGTTTACAAAACGGTTGCGCCGTGATATAATGGGAGCAAAGGGAAGGAGTTACACAGGAGGAGATTATCATGAAAATTTTATTTTTTGGAGACTCACTGACAGACGGCGGACGGGATCGGAGCGGGGAGGCATATCCCTCTTTACAGATGGGGACGGGGTTTCCCTTGTTGATTAACGCCAGATTGGGACGGGATTATCCGGAGAAAAAGTTCCAATTTGTGAACCGTGGGGTGAACGGCAACCGTCTTTCTGAACTATATGCCCGTATCGAGCCGGATGTGGTATTGGAACGGCCGGATGTCATCAGCTTAATGGCGGGGATTAATGATTGCGGTTTTTATTCTTTGTGGGGGCTGCAGGTCGATGCCGATCGGTTTGGACGGTTATACGAAACAATGATTGACGAGCTTCACGGCTTTTTGCCGAATGCGTCATTTTTGATTTGCGAGCCGATTTTTTATCCGGCGGGATGGCGTAAAGATAATAAGGAAGGCATTCGGGAGCTGCTCCCTCCGATTCAGCAGGCAGCAAAACGGACGGCAGAGAAAAAGGGAATCCCATTTTTGCCCCTGCAAGAAAAATTTGAAGCGCTGTGCAAAGCGCAGGAGCCGGAATACTGGCTGTTTGACGGGATTCATCCTACCCCTGCCGGTCATCAGGTAATTGCGGACGCATGGATTGAACTGTTTCAGAAGGAATATTTGCAGTAAGTATATTATCTCATCAGACCAACCGCCAAGGTTGGTCTGATTTGTTTTTTTGGAAAAAGGATTGACAAACGAACGGATTTATAATATTGTAACATGCATAAAAGGAGGCAGCAGCTATGGCATTTGATTCGATTCATTTTATTAAACCGCAGGAAAAATACGATTCTTCCAGGCTGGATTATGCGCCTATGTTTCGCAAAAAGTTTCAGGTTGGAAAAGCGGTCGGTAAAGCGACGCTTTCTGTTTGCGGCTTAGGCTACGGATATTATTACTTAAACGGAGAGAAGGTTACGCCGGATTTATTTACTGCGCCGGTCAGCGTTATGAAAAAACTCTTTGGTACAATACCTATGATGTGACTGATCAGCTCCACAAAGGGGAAAATATATTTGCGGTAATTTTGGGGAACGGCTGGTATAACGAAGGGGTTAAAACGGTATGGAAGTTTGATGAGGCGTCATGGCGCGGAATGCCGAAATTTATTCTCCGGCTGGAAGCGGACGGAGAGGTTATCTTAAAAAGTGACGAAAGCTGGAAATGCACTCTGAAATCGCCTTGCACTTATAATCAGCTCAGGGTTGGGGAGCATTTTGATTCCCGGCTTTACCAAGATACCTGGAACGGGTTCAATTATGATGACAGCTCGTGGGAAACAGCCTGTGAGGAGGAGCAACCGCCGAAGGGCGTCTTTCGGGAATGCCTATGCGAGCCCATCAGAATTTGTGAGGAATACGAACCAAAGGAAATTACAAAAATCGGTGAGCAAAAGTATTTGTTTGATTTTGGACAGAATATGTCCGGTTTTGCACGGCTGAATGTGAATCAGCCATCGGGAGACAAAATTGTACTGGAATATGCCGAGAGCATGAATGCGGATCATACCATCCAATATCACGGAATGAATGCGGAACGCCTTTATGCCGACCGGGTGTTTCAGACGGACGAATTTATTTGCTGCGGAAAGCCCTTTTCGTGGACGCCGCTTTTTACATATCACGGGTTCCGATATGTTGTTGTCTCCGGCTTGAAGGATGCGGATCAAGCTACGCTTACTGCGCTTTTTGTCCATCAGGATGTGAAAAGAAGAACGGAATTTGAATGCTCGGAGCAGTCCTTAAATAAACTGTTTGAAATGGGGATCTATGCGACTTATTCCAATCTTTTTTATATGCCTACCGATTGTCCTACCCGGGAAAAGCTGGGCTGGATGAATGATGTGCAGGGAACGGCAGAACAAATGCTGACGGATTTTGAAATAGAAAAACTGTTTACGAAATGGTGGCAGGATATTGTTGACGCAATGCAGGAGGACGGTATGCTGCCGGGTATTGTCCCTACAGCCGGTTGGGGGTACGAATGGGGAAACGGACCTGTTTCCGAGGGTGCACTGTTTGAAATCCCATATCGGGTTTATCTCCATACGGGGGACGATAGCCTGTTAAAAGCAGGGCTTCCATACTTTAAAAAATACAATTGCTATTTGCAGGGGAGAAAGGACGAAAACGGTGAAATCTGTTACGGTCTGGACGATTGGGCGGCACCGGATCCTGACGATAGGGTGGGAGCTGCGTTTATCAATAAAATATTCACAGTGAAGCTGCTGCGCATCACCTTGTTGGCAGAGCAGCTTTGCAGGGAAGACAATACGGGAACTCAGGAGCTGCTGCGTAAGGAAAGGCAGGAAGTTATTGAGAAATATATCGCCTCAGACGGGAGCTGTACCATTCATCGACAGACGGCCGTTGCAATGTTGATTTATTATGATATTTATGAAACCCTTGCTCCCCTTGCGGAGCAGCTGAAACAGCTGGTAGAGGAAAAGAATTTTCATCATGATTGCGGAATGGTGGGGATTAGGAGGCTTTACGCTGCGCTTAACAAATGCGGGCTGGAGGAATATGCCTACAAAATAATTACGGCAAAAGGGTATCCGTCTTATGTGGATTGGATGGAAGGGGGGGCAACTACCCTTTGCGAGCGTTGGAATATGACGGAATCTCAGAATCATCATATGTATTCTGATTTTATGTCCTGGATGATCAAAACAATTCTCGGCATCCGTGCAAGGATAGAACACCCCGGATTTGAAACGGTAGAAATTAATCCCCGCTTTTTGAAAGATCTGACTTATGCCAAAGGACATTGTGACACTGTCCGAGGGAGAATTGGGGTTGCATGGGAGCGGGGCGGCGGTCAGATTAAGCTGACAATTGAGGTTCCGCCTGCTTCAAAGGTATCCTACCGGGGGAAACCGTTAGGGAGCGGAATTCATGTGATCTTTTTGAAAACACAAGATTAAGAAAAAGCCAAAAGCTTAGCTTTTCTGTTTGCTGAAAGAGGAAGCAGACAGAAGCGAAAAAACAATCGCAGCCAAACGTAAAATTTGGCTGCGATTGCTTTCTTAATCAAGCTTAATCAATAAAATCAAATTCAAAATCCAGCATTTTGACTGTGTCCCCTTCACCGGCGCCTTTTTGACGGAGAGCGTCAATAATGCCCTTGCTGCGCAGCGCACGCTGGAAAAAGCGGATGGATTCCTGATCGGCAAAATTGGTGGACGCCATAATCCGGTCTACCAGAGAGCCGCTGACTTCGTACAGATCCGCATCCAGCTTGGTCACGGTAAAGGTGAGAGGGGTTTCTTTATCATATACGGCAGCCTCGCCTGTTTCTTCTTCAAACAGAGTTGGGACGGGCAGTTTGGAGAGCCGCTCCGCCGTGTAAGAAATCAGCTCCTTTACGCCCTTTCCGGTGGCAGCGCTGATGGGGAATACCCGATAGCCCCGACCGGTCATTGTTTCTGCAAAGGAGCGGTAAGCATCTTCCTCATACAGTAAATCCAGCTTGTTGGCAGCAATAATTTGTTCTTTTTCCGCCAATTGCGGGCTATATTGCGCCAGCTCCTGGTGGATCACTTCAAAATCCTCCAAAGGATTACGTCCTTCACAGCCGGAAACATCCACCACATGGATGAGCAATCGGGTTCGTTCCACATGGCGCAAAAATTCATGCCCCAAGCCTACGCCCTCGTGGGCGCCTTCGATAATTCCCGGGATATCTGCCATCACGAAGGCTTCCCCCCCCTCCGGAGTTACAATGCCCAGGTTGGGGATTAATGTTGTAAAATGGTAGTTTGCAATTTTGGGTTTAGCGCTGGAAACGGTGGAAAGCAAAGTGGATTTTCCAACGTTCGGGAACCCGACCAACCCTACGTCTGCCAGCAGCTTTAATTCCAAAAGAACGGTTCTTTGACCGCCGGGCAGCCCGTTTTTGGCAAAGTTGGGCGCTTGTCGGGTGGGGGTAGCAAAATGGGTATTGCCCCAGCCGCCGTTGCCACCCTTAGCAGCGACATATTCTTTGCCGGGGCAATTCATATCTGCTAAAACCAGCCCGGTGGCTTCATCACGGATGATGGTACCGGCCGGTACAGCGATCACCAGACTGCGGCCATCTTTTCCGAAACACTTTTTGGCGGAGCCGTCTCCACCCCGTTGAGCGGCGTATTTTTTTTGATAACGGAAGTCCATGAGGGTGGTCATTTTATCGTCAGCACGAAAGATCACATCTCCGCCCCGGCCGCCGTCTCCGCCGTCCGGTCCTCCTGCCGCTACATATTTTTCCCGCCGAAAGGAAACGCAGCCGTTCCCGCCGTCTCCTGCTTTAATTTCAATTTTTGCGGTATCTACAAACATGGCGTCCTCCTTGTGATGAACCGAAAATCCACCCTTTCGTGTCCTTACGGGAGGATGTTGTTTCGGTTAGAATAAAGAAAAAGGCTGCCGTAGACAGAACAATCGGAAAAGCACCGTTGTGCAATTTGCAGAAGCGATTCCTGCGCCCTGCACTTGCCGCGTACGGTGCTTCACACTCATCTGAATACGGCAGCCTTTTGAAAAGGCGAACCTTATTGAGCGATTTCGTAAACGCTGACTTGCTTTTTGTCTCTGCCCTTACGCTCAAACTTTACCTTGCCGTCAATCAGAGCAAACAAGGTATCGTCACTGCCGATGCCTACGTTATTTCCGGGATGAATCTTGGTGCCTCTTTGTCTGACCAAAATGTTGCCGGCCAGAACAAACTGACCGTCCGCCCGCTTGGCACCCAGCCGTTTGGATTCGGAATCTCTGCCGTTCTTAGTGCTACCTACACCTTTTTTATGTGCCAGTAATTGAATATTCATCATGGTTTAAACCTCCAAGCTACAAATTTTTAAATATGCTTCGTAGGAGACGCTTAATTCCCGGATGGTTCGTTCTAACGTAACCAGAAAGGGTTGAGCAGCCTTGCGCTGCGAAGCGGTTGCTTCCTCCGTAAAGGAAAAGGTAATGAGTCCTTCCCTGCATTCGGAAAGGCAGGGAAGCTGCAGCGTATGAGAAAGAGCCTCAATCACATATTGAGCAATGGCGGAAACCGCCGCACACACAATATCCGTTCCCTCTTCTCCGTATCCTGAATGTCCCTTCATGGAAAAGGCACAAATGCCGGAACTGCTGTGAAACACGCTGACTTCTATCATTAGGCGTTAATACTGTCAATTTTCACCTTGGTGAAGTACTGACGATGCCCCTGTTTTTTACGATATCCCTTTTTGGGCTTGTACTTAAACACGATGATTTTCTTTGCCCGGCCGTTTTTCAGAACGCTTGCGCTGACCTTTGCGCCCTCCAAATAGGGTGCGCCGCAAGTGAGCTCGTCTTCCTTGCCGATTGCAACAACCCGGTCAAAGGTTACTGCTGCGCCTTCTTCAGCGCCCAGCTTTTCTACATTAATGATGTCTCCTTCCGAGACGCGGTACTGCTTTCCGCCTGTTTCGATTACAGCATACATATGCTGC
The DNA here is from genome assembly GCA_934489915.1 of uncultured Clostridia bacterium. Taxonomy (GTDB): domain Bacteria; phylum Bacillota; class Clostridia; order HGM11514; family HGM11514; genus SIG438. Next base: position 16,750 of record CAKSSZ010000012.1, read on the forward strand.
ACCTCCTGTTTTATTCAAACTCGCTGAGTCAGGTAATCCGTATGCCGGATCTTTACAACCTCTATCATGCGGCATTCTATATTGTATCACAAAGGGAAGAGCTTGTCAATCTTTTTTTAAAAATTTTTAATAACCCAACGATTCTCCTACTAAAATCACCTGAATTCTCCCCTTTTGCCGCTGTGGACCGGCAACGTGGTAATGCCGGCAAATAC